>JAFMFD010000106.1 GCA_017856385.1 Actinomycetota bacterium | reverse complement strand
GGGACAAGCGAGCCAAAAGCCCCCGAAACCGGGCCCCCAAGCTCACTTGTCCCGCGTCGCGGGAGAAACGGGTCGAGGGGGTTACGAGTAGAGGGCGGGGCGGGGCGGAAGCTCGATGGCCTGGCGCTGGCCGGTGCGCAGGGACGCGACGGCAGCGGTGGCCACCACCGCTCCCACGTAGCCGTCCCACGTGCTCGCGCCCGGCGGCACGGTGCCCTGCTCGAGGCTGGTGATCCACGCCTGCAGCTGCAGCCGGTAGGCCTCCCCGAATCGACCGAGCCACTGCTGCGGCAGCGAGTGGCCGCGGTGCAGCGCCCGCGAGGCGTTCACGTAGGCGCCGTCAGCCATCTCCGCGGCACCCGTGCCGCCCGTCACCGCGCACGTGACCTCGTACCCGAGCTGGGACTGCACGTACATCTCCACGTCGACGACGGTCCCGAGCCTGGTCTTGAGCAGCAGGAACAGCGGGTCGTGCTGGCCCTCCGGGGTGAGCGGGCCATTGCGGCCGGTCAGCACCTCGACCCAGGCGTACTCGTCGTCCGTCAGCCAGCGGTTGATGTCGATCTCATGGATGGCGGCATTGGTGATGCTCAGCGCGCTGTCCAGGCCGTACGGGGCGACCTCATTGCGGTGCGAGTTGCGGATGATCAGCGGATCCCCGATGCCGTCCGGGCCGAAGGTCGCCTTCAACTCCACGTAGCCCGGGTCGAACCGGCGCATGAACCCCATCATGATCAGCCGCCGGCCGATGGCGACCTCCGCATCCAGCACACGTCGCGCATCGGCCTCGTTCGGGGCGAGCGGCTTCTCGCACAGTGTCGGTTTGCCGACCGCCAGGCAGGCCAGCGCCTGCTCGGCATGGCAGTCGTCGGGCGAGGCGATGAGCACGGCGTCGACGTCGGCCGCCTCGATGACGTCCTGGTACGCCCCCACGGCTCGCCCGCCCACCTCGGCGGCGAGGGCACTGGCCCGATCGCGGTCGACGTCGAAGACGACGCTGACCGACGACCCCGCCACCCGCCCAGCGAGGTCGCGAGCGTGCGATCCGCCGATGTTCCCTGCGCCGATGAGCCCCACCCGCATCGTCATGCGGCCATTCTCGTCGACGGCCCCGCCTCCGGTCCTGCGGATAGGCTCAGAGCCCGTCGACCTGGAGGCCTGTCATGCGCACCTTCTGCCCCGACCTCACCGGCTCGTTCTCGACCTCGGCCGCCCAGAACCCCACGGTCGCGATCATGGAGGCCGCCTTCGCCGACGCGGACCTCGACTACCGCTACGTCAACTGCGAGGTGCCACCCGAGAACCTCACCGATGCGGTGCGCGGCGCTGTGGCGATGGGATGGCGGGGGTTCAACTGCTCCATCCCCCACAAGGTCGCCGTGATCGAGCACCTCGACGGCCTCGCGGAGTCCGCCGCGATCATCGGCGCCGTCAACACTGTGGTCATCGACCGCAGCAACGGAACCCCGCGCCTCACTGGGGAGAACACCGACGGCCAGGGCTTCGTCGCATCGTTGCGGCCGGTGCGCGACCCGCAGGGCCAGCATGTGGTCATCCTCGGTGCCGGTGGTGCGGCGCGCGCCATCGCCGTCGAGGTGGCCCTGGCCGGTGCCCTGAGCATCACGATCGTCAACCGCACCCCCGACAAGGGGCAGGCCGTCGCCGACCTCATCGACTCGCGCACCGCCGCAGCCGGCCGTTACCTGCCCTGGACGCCGAGCCTGCACGTCCCCCACGGCACCGGCATCCTCATCAATGCGACCAACATCGGCTTCCACCCCTACGAGGACCAGATGCCCGACGTCGACATGGAGTCCGTCGATCCGGGCACGGTCGTCGCCGACGTGGTCGTGAACCCGCCCCACACGGTCTTCCTGCAGGCCGCCGCAAACCGTGGATGCACAACCTTGGACGGCCTGGGCATGCTCGTCAACCAGGCCCTCATCAACGCGCGGCTGTGGACGGGCCGGGACCTGAGCGGTGCGGTCATGCGTCGCGAGCTGGAGCGCATCTTCGGCCTGTGACGTCTCGCTAGCGATGGCTGCGACCGGGTGACAGAATCCCCCCATGCATGCACCCGGATACGCCGCCCCCACGGCCAAGGCCCCGCTCGAGCCGTTCGATGTCCCCCGCCGGGACCTCGGGCCGCGTGACGTGGGCATCGACATCAAGTACGCAGGCATCTGCCACTCCGACATCCACCAGGCCCGTGAGGAGTGGTTCACCTCCATCTTCCCGATGGTTCCCGGCCACGAGATCGCCGGTGTCGTGAGCGCCGTCGGGTCCGAGGTCGCGGGCCTGAAGGTCGGCGACCGCGTCGGCGTCGGATGCAATGTGGGCTCGTGCGGCTCGTGCTCGACGTGCGCGCGCGGCGAGCAGTCCTACTGCAAGGCGGGCCCAGCGCCGACCTACAACGGATATGAGATGGACCGCGTGACCCCGACGTACGGCGGCTACTCCGCGTACATCGTCACTGACGAGGACTTCGTCTTCCGGATCCCCGACTCCCTCGGCCTGGACGTCGCAGCACCGCTCCTGTGCGCGGGCATCACGCTGTACCAGCCGCTGGCGGAGTGGAAGGCGGGCCCGGGAGTGCGCGTCGGCATCGTCGGCCTCGGCGGGCTGGGCCACATGGGCGTGAAGATCGCGGCGGCCATGGGCGCGGAGGTCACGCTCATCAGCCACTCGCCCGGCAAGGAGGCCGACGGCTACCGGCTCGGCGCCCAGCACTTCCTGCTGTCCAGCGACAAGGAGGCGATGAAGGCCGCGAATGCCTCCCTCGACCTCATCATCACCACCGCCTCCGCGATGACTCGCCTTGATCCCTACCTGCGGCTGCTCGACTTCGACGGCACCATGGTGATCGTCGGCCTGCCCGAGAACGACCTGACGTTCAGCGCGTTCAATGTCATCAGCCACCGTCGTCGGATCTCCGGGACGAACAACGGGGGCATCCCGCAGACGCAGGAAATGCTCGACTTCTGCGGCGAGCACGGTCTCGGTGCAGACATCGAGCTCATCGGGTTCGATCAGGTGAACGAGGCGTGGGAGCGCGTTGTCGCGAGCGACGTCAAGTATCGCTTCGTCCTCGACACCGCGACGCTGTAGCTACGCCTCAGCGGCGCAGCAGGGGGCGGGTCAGGCACGTCGGCCCGCCCTCGCCCTTGTTGATCTCGCTGGCCGCGTACGTGTGCACCTCGACGCCGTGATTGCGGAGCAGCCGGGCCGTCGCGTCATTGCCCTCGGCGAGGACGACGACACCGGGCGCGACGGCGAGGATGTTGCACCCCAGCGAGACGTAGTCCTCGTCCGGCACGGCGATGGTCTCGATACCGCGCTGCCGAAGCGCCTGCAGCAGTGCAACTGGGGCGAGCCGCTCGTACACGACCGCGAGGTCCTCGCGCACGGGCGAGATCACCGACATCAGGTGCAGGCAGTACTCCGGGCCCAGATCGTGGGGCATGTCGAACCGCTCGACGGTGACACCGCGCGGCGCGAGGATCGACGTGAGCTGGTCGATCGCCGCCTGATTCGTGCGGTAGGTGCGACCCACCGCCAGCGTCGCGTCGTCGAGCCACAGCATGTCGCCACCGTCGGCGGTCGCGGGAGCGGTGAGGCGCCCGACGACGGGGATGCCCAGCTCGGCCAGCTGCATCGTCAGCAGCGGCGGCTCGCCCTGCCGCACGGCCTTGGCGCCGCGCAGCTGGATCACGCCGTCACCCACGACGAAGGCCGGGTCATACGTGAAGATCGCGTCGGGCATGTCGTCCTCGGGTGGCAGCACCTCCACCGCGCAGCCGAGCCGCTCGAGCAGCGTGACGAAGTCGGCGTGCTGATGCGCCAGCAGGTCCAGGTCCAGCGGCTGGGCCCAGTGCGCCACCTCGTAGTCGCCTCGCGGGGAGGGAGGGCGCACCGCGACCCGGCGCAGCGTCGTCACCATCGACGTGACTCCGACATCGCTCATGTTCGGCTTCCCATTCGCTCAAGGATCCCCTGAAGTCGCAGCCGATTGTTGCGCAGGATGGCCAGGAACGGCCCATTGGCCACCGCCGCGAAGACGACCCAGCCGAGTGCCAGCCACCACGGGTTGAACAGGAACAGCACGCACGCCCCGACGATGGATCCCACATGGACCCACTCGGCGCGACTCACCTCGATGTAGTAGCGCTGCAGCGCAGGGCCGTCGGTACCCGGGAGCGCCGACTTGCTCTGCCCACCGAACAGCGCGCCGGCCTCGGGCAGCCGAGCCGCGAGCCATGACGCTCCGATGCGCCGGTAGAAGGCCGGGGTCTCCCAGGGCAGGAAGGGCAGGTGCCAGGCCGTCAGGCCCAGCCAGCGGTCCGGCCAGCGGGGGGCCGTGGCCCCGAGGAGGGCGATCACGGCGACGAGCACGGCGAAGTCGACAAGCATCCGCTGCCACGTCACCACGCGGCGAGGGAGGGATTTGAACCCCCGGAGGGTTGCCCCTCGGGCGCTTTCAAGGCGCCTGCAATCGGCCGCTCTGCCACCTCGCCTGAGCAGCACACGCTACTGGCTGACGGGCTATTCGGCGGCTGCCGGGTCAGCGTTCGGATCGGCTGGCTGCCCCTGGCCGTCGAGTACGTTCTCCTCCGCCGGATCCGTCGTGGGCGCCTCGGTCCCGGCCTCGCCGGGCAGGGGTCCGTCCTGGGCGAGATCGTCGACGATAGCCATGTCGTCGGTCATGGCCTCGTCGTCGGAGGGTGCGGCCGGAAACGGGCCGGCGACGAATCCCTCAGGTGCCTCCCCGATCGGGTACGGCTGGTTGACGAACGACACCGCGGGCTCGGCGAGGGCGAGCAGCGACCACGTGCTCCCGTCGGAGGCGGTGAGGATCCATGACGGAAGGAGCATGATGCTGCCGTCGGGCTGCCAGTACTGCGCGAGGCCGAGTTCCGCCGACACGATCTCGACGGTCGACACCGGCAGGTCGATCTGGGGCACGCCTGCGACGCTCGGCCGGGGTGCCGGTGTCGACACGGGCTCGGTGGCCGGGGTGATCGGGCTCGCAGGCATGGACGACCACGGGGCCTGGGTGGAGCGCAGGACGGCTGCAGCAGCGCCCACAACCGGGTAGCTCGGGATCGACTCGAGCCCGGACGAGAATCCTGAGGCCTGCACGACGCGACCGGTCCCGTCGATCAGCAGGCGCCAGCCCAGCTGCGTGCGCTGGTCCGCGACGACCTGCCACGCGTTGACGGCGGCGCGGCCGTCGACCTCGCCGATCTCGTACTCGACGGTGGAGATGTCGACGCCGATGCCCTGGAGGATGTCGGCCGCCGCGGAGATCGCGACCGGCGGCTCGAGGACGGGCGCCGCCTCGGGCAGCGCCAGCGCGGCGGGATCGGTGTACGTCCACGAGAAGAGCGGGTCGCTGCTGACGCGCACGGCCGCGGCCCCGTCGGCGCCCACCTGCCAGCCGGTGTCGGTCTCGGTCACCGTTCCGGTGGCCCCGAAGGCGGTGGCGAGGATCGAGGCGACCTGCCCGCCGCTGATGCCCGCATTCACGAGCCGGTAGCCGGGTGCGGTGCCGGACGAGTCCGGCAGGTCGCCGACCGGGGCGAGCAGGATCGGCCAGGTCGCCGTGGGAACGCGCGCCGTCGTGATCATGACGGTGCCGGGTGCGGGGACCGGCAGGGCGCCGACGGGCATCGGTGCTGCGACCGCACCTTCCTCGACGACCTCCTGCGTCTGCAGGATCACCTCGGGCTCGGGCGAGGTGTAGCGCCCGACGACGGCCCCGGCCGCGGCCGCGGCGATGACGAGCACGATGACGCCGATGACGGACAGCACGCGGCGCGCCCTGGACCGCGGGGCGGCGTGCGAGACGGGGCCCTCCGTGGCCGGGGAGGCCGCGGCCGGGGGCGAGGCAGGCGAGGCAGCGAATGCGGCAGGCGTGGGCGCAGGCACCGGTGCGGGCGGCGTCGGCGTGGGCGCAGGCACCGGTGCGGGCGGCGTCGGCGTGGGCGCAGGCACCGGTG
>JAFMFD010000035.1 GCA_017856385.1 Actinomycetota bacterium | reverse complement strand
CCGATCGACTGCGCGATCGTCGACCTCGACCTCGGAGACCAGGTCCCGGTGGCCGAGATCGTCTCCGCGTTCGCGACGCGGCAGATCTCCGTGGTCGTGGTGAGCGCCAAGGCCGGGCCGGACGTCCTCCAGGCCGCGGTCACCGCCGGCGCCTCGGCCTTCGTCTCCAAGCGCTCCAGCCTGCGCAGCCTCAGCACCGCGGTGCGCACGGTGCTCGACGGCGGCACGTGGATCCCTCCGGACCTCGCGGGCGCGGTCCTTCGCTCGACCAGGCACGTCGAGCTCTCCGCCCAGGAGAAGCGCGCCCTGGTGCTCTACGCCTCGGGCCTGACGCTCGACATGGTCGCCCGCCGCATGGAGATCACGCCCAACACCGTCAAGCACTACCTCGACCGCGTGCGCGACAAGTACACCGCCGCCGGGGTGGCGGCGCGCACCAAGGTGCAGCTGAATCAGGTCGCCCGGTCGGAGGGCCTGCTGCCGTAGGAGGGCTCCGCGACGCGGCACGGTTGAATGAGGGCATGACCCTGGCCTCCCGCACCATCGCCGACGACTCGGGCCTGCGCGCGCGCATCCGCGACCTCGGGGTCCTCCTCGGGGAGACCCTCGTCCGCCATGAGGGACGCGCGCTGCTGGACCTCGTCGAGGAGGTGCGCCTCCTCGTGCGCGAGGACCAGCCTGCTGCTGCAGCGCGGCTCGCCGCGGTCGACGTCCACACCGCCACGCGTCTGGCACGCGCCTTCTCCGTCTACTTCGACCTGGCCAACGTCGCCGAGCAGGTCGAGCGCTCGCGCGACATCACGCGCGCCCGGCGCGAGCGCGGCGGCCTGCTCCGGCATGTCGCCGATGCCGTGGTCGCCGCCGACGTGTCACCGGAAGCAGTCACGGCGCTCGCACGCGGCATGTCAGTGCGACCGGTGTTCACGGCCCACCCCACCGAAGCAGCGCGCCGCTCAGTGCTGACCAAACTGCGACGGCTCGCCGACGTCATGCTCGACGACACCCTCGACGACGAAACGCGACTGGCGCGCGTTGCGGAGATCGTCGACCTGCTCTGGCAGACCGACGAGATCCGGATCCAGCAGCCGCACGTGATCGACGAGGCCCGCAACGCCCTGTACTACGTCGACGATCTCACTCGCGGCCCGCTGGAAGCGGTACTGGACGACCTCGCGCGGGCCTTTGATCGGATGGGCGCCGACCTGCCGCCGCAGGCACGACCGGTGAGCTTCGGCTCGTGGATCGGCGGCGATCGCGACGGCAACCCCTACGTCACGCCGCAGGTCACGCTCGACGTCCTGCGCTTCCACCGTGAGCACGCCATCGCCGACCTGCTGCCGCACCTGACCAGGCTCATCGAGGACCTCTCGGTCTCCGAGCGCATCACGCCGACGAGCGAGGCGCTGCGCGCGTCCATAACCGACGATCTCGCCGCACTCCCGGACTTCGAGGCCCGCTACCTGCGGATCAATGCCGAGGAGCCCGTGCGGCTCAAGCTGACCATCATCCGCAAGCGGCTGGAGCTGACCCTCGACCGACTTCGTACCGGTCGCGCCCATGAGCCCGGACGCGACTACGAGACGACGTCCGAGATCGTCGACGACCTCACCGAGGTGCGAACGGAGCTGCTCGCCAGCGAGGGCGGCGAACTCACGGCGCACGGCATCCTCGACAGGGTCATCCGCCTCGTCTCGGCGATCGGCCTGCCGCTGGCCACCCTCGACGTGCGCGAGCACGCGGGCAAGTACCAGCACGCCGTCGGCCAGCTGTTCGACCGGCTCGGCGTCCTCCCGCGCGCGTGGACCGACCTCACCCGCGATGAGCGCCGGACAACGCTCATCGCCGAGCTCGGCTCGCTGCGCCCCCTGTCGCCGGCACCTCCGCCGCTCGACGACGATGCGCTGCGCACGTGGCAGACGTACGTGGCCGTCCGCGAGGGCCTGGACCGCTACGGCCCCCGGACCATCGAGTCGTGCATCGTCTCGATGACCCAGGGCAGCGATGACCTGCTCGCCGCCGTCCTCCTCGCCCGCGAGGCAGGCCTCGTCGACACCGCGACGGGCACGGCTCGCGTCGGCTTCGTGCCGCTGCTCGAGACCGGAGCCGAGCTCCAGGCCGCAGGCACGATCCTGGAGGACCTCCTGTCGGTGCCGGCGTACCGCGCGATCGTCGCGTCGCGCGGCGACGTCCAGGAGGTGATGCTCGGCTACTCGGACTCCAACAAGGACGCGGGCATCACCACGTCGCAGTGGGAGATCCACCAGGCCCAGCGGCGCCTGCGCGACGTGGCCGCGCGACACGGCGTGCGGCTGAGGCTGTTCCACGGGCGCGGGGGCACGGTCGGCCGCGGCGGGGGCCCGACCTACGACGCGATCCTGTCGCAGCCCTGGGGCGTGCTCAGCGGCGAGATCAAGGTGACCGAGCAGGGCGAGGTGATCTCCGACAAGTACCTGCTGCCCACTCTCGCCCGCGACAACCTCGAGCAGATGGTGGCAGCAGTGGTCGATGCGTCACTGCTGCATGCCCGCCCGCGCAACGACCCGCAGCAGCTCGCCACGTGGGACGAGGTCATGCGCACGGCATCGGCGGCCGCGCAGGAGCGCTACCGGGCCCTCGTCGACTCACCCGGCCTGCCGGAGTACTTCTCGCTGTCCACCCCCGTCGAGGAGTTCGGCGCGATGCACCTCGGCTCACGACCCTCGCGCCGACCCGACACGGCCACGGGCATCGCCGGGCTGCGGGCAATTCCGTGGGTGTTCGGCTGGACGCAGTCCCGCCAGGTGCTGCCCGGCTGGTTCGGCGTGGGCACCGGCCTCGCGGCTGCACGGGCGGCCGGCCACGGCCGAGCCCTGGCCGACATGCACGGCGACTGGCACTTCTTCCGCACGTTCCTGTCGAACGTCGAGATGACCCTGGCCAAGACCGACCTCGAGGTGGCGGCCCTCTACGTGCGCACGCTTGTGCCCGAGCGCCTGCACGGGTTCCTCGACGAGATCCGCGAGGAGTACGACCTCACCGTCCGCGAGGTGCTCGCGATCACCGGGCAGGACCGCCTCGTCGGCGGCAATCCCTCGCTCGCGCGGACGCTCGAGATTCGCGACGCCTACCTGCTGCCGCTGCACGTCCTGCAGGTCTCGCTGCTCGAGCGCGTGCGCCAGGCACGCGCCGACAGTCGTGATCCGGATGAGGCGCTGGCGCGCGCACTGTCGGTCACCGTGAACGGCATCGCCACGGGGCTGCGCAACACCGGCTGAGGACTACTCCGTTGCGGGGGACACGTCCGGGGCCGTCGCGTCGGGGGCCGTCGCGTCAGGAGTCGACAGGCACCCGGGCCCGGACACCACAGTCTCGGGGGCGTCGAGCGCAGCGTCCACCTCGGTCTGCGGGGCGATGCCGTCGAACTGCGTGCCGAGCGCGAGGTCGACCTTGGGGCCCTTGCGATCGAGTTCGACCAGCTCGGCACCGGGCACGTAGTAGGCGAGCAGTTCTGCGCGCGCCTGGGCCGAGGGCCCGTAGCGGATGCGCGCCACTTCCTCGATCGGCATGCCGACTGGATCGTTCGCCACCCCGCGAATGTCGAAGCCGCGCTTCTTCAGCTCCCGTGCGGTCTTCGAGGCCAGGCCGGAGACCTCGGTCGCGTTGTAGACGTTGACGCGCACCTTGCCCGGGATGGGCAGCGCATCCCTCGGTACGGCCATCGAGGTCGAGCACGACGGCTCGGGAGTGGCCTCGACGGAGCTCGCGGCGTCGTCCGTCCCGCCCAGCAGGCGTACGACGACGATGACGATGGCGACGGCGAGCGCCACGATCCCCACGATGACGGCCGGCAGCAGCCACGTCGGACGACGAGGCGGCTGACGGCGCACCGGGTACTCGCGCAGGGAGGTCATGGTGTCGGCTCACCCCTCTCGTCACGTCGCTGCTGCAGGAACTCCCGCACCATGGCACCACACTCGTCCGCCCGCACGCCGGGCAGCACCTCGACGCGATGGTTCACCCGGGGATCGCGCAGGAGGTCCCACCGGGATCCCGCGGCGCCGTAGTCGTCGTTCCAGGCACCGAAGACCAGTCGCCCGAGCCGGGCCATGACCGCGGCCCCGGCACACATCGGGCACGGCTCGAGCGTCACCACGAGCGTGCAGTCCTCCAGGCGCCAGCGTCCCAGTGCTGCGGCGGCGGCACGCAGGGCGAGCACCTCCGCATGAGCCGTCGGGTCCTGCGCCTCCTCGCGCCGATTGTGGTTCGACCCGAGGACGCGGCCGTCGCTATCGATGACGACCGCACCGATCGGGATCTCGCCCGCGATGGCTGCAGCGCGCGCCTCGTCGAGGGCGAGGGTCATCGCCTCGTCGTAGCGAGCGGCCGTCATCGGCCCCGGAGCGCCGTGGCCAGTTCGGCAGCGAAGCCCAGGCGCTTGGCGATCGCCCTGACCTGCTCGTCCGGGTACATCTCCTCGTCGCCGCAGATCATCACCATCTCCGCGGCGTCGAGCCCGAGCGCCTCGCAGAGCGCGACATCGCCGGCGGCCTCGAACTCCTCGATGTCGTCCTCATCCCACTCCAGGCCGATCTGCTCCGCGGCCTCCTCGGCGAGGGACCACTCGAGCAGGGCCGCGGCGTCGCTGATCATGACCCGCACACCGTCGCGGACGGTGTGGACGAGGATGAAGAACTCGTCGCCGATGCACACGATGCCGAACACGCCGCCCTCACCGGGGAACTGGCGGAGCCGGGCGACCAGCCCCTCCATCGTGACAACACCCTGCGGGGGGAGGGAGGACACCGTCCACCTGCCGTCCTCGCGGTACGCCGCGACGGCGAAGTCGATGTCGTCCTCCACCACCTCGTCACCGGCCACGGGAGCATCGTCGCACGTCACCGGCATCCTTGGTAGTCAGGCCGTTACCCTCGACGCATGCGCACCGTCGTGGTCGATCACCCGCTCGTGGCCCACATGCTCACCGTCATGCGCAGGGCGGAGACGCCGACGCCGGAGTTCCGCCGGGCTACGGATGAGCTCGTGCTGCTCCTCGCGTACGAGGCGACTCGCGGCCTGCGCGTGCGAAGCGTGCCGATCGTGACGCCGGTCGCGCCCGCCACGGGCGTCGAGCTGGACGCACCCGCGCCCATCGTCGTGCCGATCCTGAGAGCCGGCCTGGGCATGCTCGACGGGATGCTGCGGCTCCTGCCAGGCGCCGAAGTCGGCTTCCTCGGCATGGCGCGCGATGAGTCGACCCTCATAGCGACGACCTACGCCGACCGGATCCCGCATGACCTCACGGGCAGGCAGGCATTCATCGTCGACCCCATGCTCGCCACCGGCGGGACCCTCGTCGCGGCGATCGACCTCCTGCTGCAGCGCGGTGCCCGGGACATCACCGCCGTATGCCTGCTGGCGGCGCCCGAGGGGCTGCGGCACCTCGAGCAGGCCCTCGCCGGCCGTGACGCGGAGGTCACACTGGTGACCGCGTCCATCGACGAGCGGCTCAACGAGCACGGCTACATCGTGCCGGGACTGGGCGACGCTGGAGACCGCCTGTACGGCCTCATCTCTTAAGGGCCCCTGCTCGTTTGTCCCGCGTCGCGGGAGAACTGAGCCAAAACCCCCGGATTCGGCCCCGTTTAGCTCGTTTGTCCCGCGTCGCGGGAAAAGCGGGAGAGGGGGTCAGAGGGCCTTGAGGATGTCCTCGACGCGCTCCCTGGCGTCGCCGAACAGCATCGCGCTGTTGCTGCGGAAGAACAGCGGGTTCTGCACGCCTGCATAGCCCGCTGCCATCGAGCGCTTGAAGACGATCACCTGGCCCGCCTCCCACACCTTCAGCACGGGCATACCGGCGATCGGGGATGTCGGGTCGTCCTCGGCAGCGGGGTTGACGGTGTCGTTGGCGCCGATCACGAGCACCACGTCAGTGTCGGAGAGGTCGTCATTGATCTCGTCCATCTCCAGCACTATGTCGTACGGCACCCGCGCCTCGGCCAGGAGCACGTTCATGTGGCCCGGCAGTCGCCCTGCCACCGGGTGGATGCCGAAGCGGACGTTCACGCCACGCTCGCGCAGGATCCGCGTGATCTCCGCGACCGGGTACTGGGCCTGGGCGACGGCCATGCCGTAGCCCGGGGTGATCACGACGCTGGAGGCGTTCGCGAGCATGTCGGCGACCTCCTCGGCGGTGACCTCCTGGTGCTCGCCCTGCTCGGCGTCGGATCCCGAGGACGGGGCCTCGATGCCGAACCCGCCCGCGATGACCGAGATGAACGAGCGGTTCATCGCCACGCACATGATGTAGCTCAGGTACGCACCGGACGAGCCGACGAGCGCTCCGGTGATGATCAGCAGATTGTTGTTCAGCAGGAAGCCGGCCGCCGCTGCCGCCCAGCCGGAGTAGCTGTTCAGCATCGAGACAACGACGGGCATGTCGCCGCCGCCGATCGACGCGACCAGGTGCCAGCCCAGGAGCAGGGCGAGGACCGTGGCGGTGATGAGGATCCACAGGTCCGGTGTGATGACGAACCAAACCGTCAGGACCAGGAACAGGACGAGGGCGCCGATGTTGATCGCATTCTTGCCGGGAAGCATCATCGGCTTCGAGTCGATCTTCGCGGCGAGCTTGAGGTAGGCGACGATCGACCCGGTGAACGTCACGGCACCGATGAACAGGCCGATGATGACCTCGGCGTGGTGGATGCCCAGCATCTCGGGTGCGATCTCGGTCTGAGCCGCCCCCTTGGCCTCGACCATGACGAAGCCCGACCATGCGACGAGGACAGCGGCGAGGCCGACGAAGCTGTGGAGCAGGGCGATGAGCTCGGGCATGCCTGTCATCTCGACGACCCTTGCCCGCCACACGCCGATGACCGCGCCGACGGCGAGCGCGACGACCATCAGGACGATGCCGATGGTCGTCATCGCGCCATGCACGCCCCCATCGAGGGCGAGTGCGATCGTGGCGATCAGCGCGATGGCCATGCCGACGATGCCGAACCAGATGCCGCGCTTGCCCGACTCGTGCTTGGACAGGCCAGCGAGGCTGAGGATGAACAGAAGTGCTGCGACGAGGTAGGCGGCCGTGGCCAGCGACTGGATGGTCATCGGCGGAACATCTCCAGCATGCGTCGGGTCACGGCGAAACCGCCGAAGATGTTGATGCTGGCCACGAGCACCGCGACGAAGGCCATTGCCGTCACAATCGAGTCGCCGGTACCGATCTGCAGCAGCGCGCCGACGACGATGATCCCGGAGATGGCGTTGGTGATCGACATCAGCGGGGTGTGCAGGGCGTGGTGAACGTTGCCGATGACGTAGAAGCCGATGACGATCGCCAGGACGAACACGGTGATGTTCGACGTGAGCTGCGCGGGTGCGGCTGCCGTCAGGAGCAGCAGGGCAGCCCCGGCCAGGGCCACCAGCGCGTACCGACGTCGGGGATCGGCCGGAGCCTTCTCCACCACTGCGGCGGCTGTCGCCGGCTGAGCCTTGGGGGCCGCGGACACCTCGACGGCGGGCGGCGGCCAGGTGACCTCGCCATCGCGCGCCACGGTGACCGAGCGCTGGACGACGTCGTCCCAGTCGAGCACGAGCTGGCCGTCCTTGCCGGGCGTCAGCAGCTTCAGCAGGTTCACGAGGTTCGTCGAGTACAGCTGCGACGCCTGTGCCGGGAGGCGGCCGGGCAGGTCGGTGTAGCCGATGATCGTCACGCCGTTGGGGGTGATGACGACCTCGTCGGCCACCGACCCCTCCACATTGCCGCCGCTCGCCGCGGCCAGGTCGACGATCACGGAGCCGGGCTTCATCGACGCGACCATCTCCGCCGTCAGGAGCCGCGGCGCGGGACGCCCGGGGATCAGGGCGGTCGTGATGACGATGTCGACGTCCTTGGCCTGCTCCGCGTACAGCTGGGCCTCACGGGCCTTGTAGTCGTCGCCCATCTCCTTGGCATACCCGGTGGCGCTGACCTCGGCCTCGGGCGACTCGATCGCCAGGTACTCCCCGCCCATCGACCGCACCTGGTCGGCGACCTCGGGCCGCGGGTCGGTGGCGCGCACGATGGCCCCGAGCGATCCGGCAGTGCCGATGGCCGCCAGGCCCGCGACGCCCGCACCGGCGACGAGCACCTTGGCGGGCGGCACCTTGCCCGCCGCAGTGACCTGCCCGGTGAAGAAGCGGCCGAAGGCGTTGGCGGCCTCGATGACGGCCCGGTAGCCCGCGATGTTCGCCATCGAGCTGAGCACGTCCAGCGACTGCGCCCTCGAGATGCGGGGGACGGCCTCCATGGCCAGCGCGGTGACCCCGCGGGCCGCCAGGGCGGCGAGCAGGTCAGGGCTCTGGGCCGGGGCCATCATCGAGATGAGCACCGAGCCGGGCTGCAGGAGCGCCACCTGCGCCTCGTCCGGAGCGTTCACGTGGAGGACGATCGGCGCCCCCCACGCCTGCTCCCGGGAGCCGATCACGGCACCGGCGTCGATGTAGGCCTGGTCGGGGAAGCTGGAGGGTCCGCCCGCGCCGGCCTCGACGAGGACCTCGTAGCCGAGCTTGGCCAACTGGACCACGGTGGCGGGGGTGGCGGCCACCCGGGTCTCCCCGTGGCGGGTCTCCGCGGGCACTGCGATCTGCACCCTGCCTCCTCGCCTTCGCCTCGGTGGCCCGATGGCCGTAGCGGGCCAAGAGTAGGGCCACCGGCCGGGAACGTCCTGTCGGACCATGGACTCGGCCCCGGCCAGGCCTCGGCTAGGGTCGCAGGGATGCTCCGGATCGTGACGTCCCTGGCCACCGCCGGCGCCCTCGTGGGTGCCTGGCTGGCCGTCCCGGCCCCTGCCGCGGCCGAGCCGGTCGTGGGCGCCTGCTACGCCTACCCGTCCTCCACGCTCGGGCAGGTGTCGACCACCGCCGAGCCCGTCGCCTGCACCGCTCGGCACACGGCGGAGACGTTCCACGTGGGCCGCCTGCCGGACTCCTTCGGGGTGCCGGCAAAGGCCTCCGTCGCCGCGCGCATCGCGGCCGCCCGGCCCTGCACCACCGCGGCGATGAACGCCCACGTCGGGCTGTCGAACCGGCGGCTGCCCAGCCGGTTCCAGGCGGTGGCGCTGTTCCCGACGAAGGCGCAGTGGCAGGCCGGGGAGCGGTGGATGCGCTGCGACGTCGTCCTTCAGGGCGGCACGTCACTGGTGACCCTGACCCGGCCGGCCGCCGAGGTGGTGGCCGCTGCCGCTCCGGAGCAGTTCGACTTCTGCACCCCGGGCACGCCCAGCGCCACCCGGACGTCGGCCTTCCCCTGCAACCTGCCCAAGCGGAATTGGATCAAGGTGCTCGACAAGGACCTCGGCGCCGCCGGGTCGCGCTTCCCCGGGACGAAGTCCGTCGAGAACCGCACGCGCGCGCTGTGCAAGGCGCAGGGCAAGGCGTGGAACGGCGCCGAGAAGTACCCCGGCTGGTGGGCCATCTGGCCGACCGCGAAGGGGTGGCGTGAGGGTCGTCGAGCGGCGCAGTGCTTCGTGCCCTACTCGCAGTACCAGCAGGAGCTCGCCGAACGGGCGCCTGAGCCCGCTGCAGCGGAGGCCGCCGCGCCAACCCCTTGACCCACGAGGGCAGGTCCGGGTCAGCGCAGCGGGCTGCGCGGCAGGTCGTCGGGATACATCGACTCCGCGATCGGCACCGTCGCATCGAGGCGGCTGACCTGCTCGTCGCTGAGGCTCAGGGAGGCTGCGCGCACGATCGAGTCGACAGTGGCCGGTCGCGTCGCACCCGGGATCGGGATCATCGCGGGGCTGCTCGCCAGCAGCCATGCGAGCACGACCTCCTGCGCCGTCGCTCCCGACTCCGCGCCGACATCGGCGAACGCCGCGTATCGCTCGCCGATGTCGTGCGCCTGCGTCGAGCCGCCCAGGGGTGACCACGGCAGGAACGCGATGCCGTCGCGAGTGCAGCGCTCGAGCACATCGCGTTCGCCACGAAAGCGCGGCGACCACTCGTTCTGCACCGACACCACGCCGCCATCGGATGGCCCGCCGAGGATGTCGAGAGCGACCTCCAGCTCGGCGGCCGTCGCATTGGACAGGCCGATACGGCGCACGAGCCCGTCATCGAGGAGCGCCTTGAGATGAAGCATCTGCTGCGCATACGACAGCGAAGGGTCATGCCGATGGTGCTGGTAGAGGTCGATGTTGCTCACCTCGAGGGCCGCGAGGCTCGCCTCGCACGCGGCACGCAGGCCACCGGACGTCGAGTCGCGTCCCCACTCCTCGCCGACGCTGCGCGTCAGGCCTCCCTTCGTGGTGACGATGACATCGTCGATGTCGGCCACCCCGGCGTAGGTGCGCAAGGCTTCGGCGACCAGACGCTCGTTGTGCCCGACGGAGTCCCACGTGGGCGCGTAGATATTCGCGGTGTCGAGGAGCGTGATGCCGAGATCGAGCGCGTGATGGATCGTCTCGAGGGCACGTTCGCGGTGCTCGACCATCTCAGGGAACGACATGGGCATGCCGCCCAGGCCGATGGCCGCTACGGAGAGGTCACCGACAGTGCGCTGCGGAAGTGTCATGGCGGTGATGCTAGGGGTTGACGCCTCGCATGAAGGAGCGGCCGCTAATCAGCCAGAGCGAGCCACTCGTCCTCGGCCTGCTGGCGCTGCTGCTCCACTTCGCGCAGGTGCGCGTGCACTGTTGCGACCCGCTCGTAGTCGGTTGCGTGCTCGGCGAGCTCGGCGTGCAGTTGCTCCTCCTGAGCGCGCAGGCGATCGATCTGCCGTTCCAGCCGCGCGAGCGCTTTGCGCTGGTCGCGCTCCTGCGCGGACGACGAAGTCTCGACTGTGGATGGAGTCGTCGCCCGCGGAGCATCACCGCGCGGTGAATCACCTCGGGCAGCAACACGTCGCAGGTACTCCTCGACGCCCCCGGGCAGGTCCCTCAGCCGCGCATCGCCGAGCAGCGCGACGATGTCGTCGCACACGCGCTCGAGGAAATAGCGATCGTGCGAGATGACGATGAGCGTGCCCGCGAATCCGTCGAGCAGGTCCTCCAGTGCGCTCAGCGTCTCGACGTCGAAGTCGTTCGTGGGCTCGTCGAGCACGAGCACGTTCGGCGCGCCCATGAGCAGGCGCGTGAGCTGCAGGCGCCGCCGCTCGCCGCCCGACAGGTCGCCGACGGGGGTCCACTGGCCATCGGCGCCGAAGCCGAGCCGCTCGCACAGCTGCGACGCCGTCAGCTCACGGCCCTTGCCGAGGTCGACGCGCTCGGCCACGCGCTGCACCGCCTCGAGCACACGCCAGGAAGGATCGAGCTCCTCGAGGTGCTGCGACAGGTGCGCCGGGCGCACGGTGACCCCCGTGACGATGCGGCCCTCGCTCGGCGCGAGCTCGCCGAGGAGCATGCGCACGAGCGACGTCTTGCCCGAGCCGTTGGCCCCGAGGATACCGATTCGCTGGCCGGGGCCGATGTTCCACGTCAGGTGATCGACCAGCGTGCGATCACCACGGCACAGGGTCGCGTCATGCACCTCGAACACCGTGCGACCGAGTCGCGCATTCGCGAACGAGAGCAGCTCGACGCTGTCGCGTGGTGGCGGCTCATGACGGATCAGCTCGTTCGCCGCGTCGATCCGGAACTTCGGCTTGGAGGTGCGGGCGGGCGGTCCACGACGCAGCCACGCCAGCTCCTTGCGCAGCAGATTGCTGCGCCGCGCATCGGCCGCCGCGGCCTGCCGCACGCGCTCGGCCTTGGCCAGCACGTATGCGGAGTAGCCCCCCTCGTACTCCTCGACCCGACCGCCCACGACCTCCCAGGTGCGATCGCTGACCTCGTCGAGGAACCAGCGGTCATGCGTGACGACGGCGACGGCGAGGCTCGGACGCGACACCAGGTGAGCGGCCAGCCACGCGACTACCTCGACGTCGAGGTGGTTGGTGGGCTCGTCGAGGACGAGCAGGTCCGGATCGCCGATGAGCAGTGCTGCTAGCTCGACCCGCCGGCGCTCACCACCGGAGAGCTCGCCCACGCGTCTCTGGAGCCGTGCGTCGTCGTAGCCACCCAGCAGCGCGGTGAGGATCTCGCGCGTGCGCGCCTGCGCCGCCCACTCGTGCGTCGGCCGCCCGCCCATCACCGCATCGAGCACCGTTGCCTCAGGGTCCGTTTCCGCGCCCTGGCGCAGCACGCCGATCACCACGTCGGCGCCCGTGCTCACGCGTCCGGAGTCGACGGGCTCTCGGCCGGCGAGGACGGCGAGGAGCGTGGACTTTCCGGCACCGTTGCGGCCGACGATGCCGATCCGCTCGCCGGCGTTGATCCCGGTCGAGACATCCGCGAGCAGGGGCCGCTCCCCGTATGCCTTGCTCACCGCCTCGAGGTTGACGAGGTTGCGGGAGGCGGGCACGCCGCCATTGTGGTCCTCCCGGCGCGCGCGTCCCCGGGCTAGGGTGCGCAGGACGGGGTGGAGGAGGTCGTCATGCGCCTGCGCCGACGAGGTGCCGAGCTGGACGACACGCGCTCCGCAGACGATCCGCCCGTCGTGCCGAGCCTCGGCAACGGCTGGACGCAGCCCATCCGACCGACGGACTACCCCGCGCTGCTGGAGTCGCTGCGCGCCGACTCCCTGCCCGACCCGGGCCCCGAGCACCTCGTCGGCTGGGACGGCGTGCGCACACGCGTCACGATGCTCCCGTTCGCGCCCGATGAGCTCGCAGGCACGACGAGCACGACGCTGCCCATTCCGGATGATGGCTACCGCAGCGAGGCCGAGGAGTACGTCGCGCTTGCCCAGGCGATCGCTACGGCGCACGACGCCTTCCGCATCGTCGAGGTGGGTGCCGGGTGGGCGCCGTGGTCGGTCGCCGGGATCGTCATCGCCCGACGTCGCGGGCTCCATGCCACCGGCATCGCCGTCGAGTGCGATCGCGTGCGCAGCGAGTGGGCGATGGAGCATGCGGCCGACAACGACGTGCGCGCGCAGCTGATCACGGGGTCACCCGATGAGATTGCCGCGGCCCTGGCATTGCCGTGGGACGGCGTCGAGCTGCGCGTCGTGCGCGCGGCGGGCTGGCATGCACGCACGACACTGCAGTTCCCGGACCTCGACGAGGGCGACATGGGAGGTGCCGTCTGGACGCTGCCCGGCACGGACGTCGACTACCGCGGGGCGCACCTCGCCCACCACGACGTGCCGACGGTCGCGCTCGCCGACCTGCTCGACGCACCGACGGATCTGCTTCACGTCGACGTTCAGGGTGTGGAGACCGAGCTGCTCACCACGGCCGCCGACGTCATCCAGGCCTCCGTGCGGCTCATGGCCGTGGGCACGACGGATCGCGGCAACGAGGGCCGCCTCCAGGAGTTCTTCCTGCCGCGTGGCTGGGGGCTGTCGATCGACGAGCCGTGCACGACCCTGTTCACCATGACGCACCCGACCCTCGCAGGCTTCACCACCCAGGACGGACTTCAGCTGTGGGAGAACCCCTTCCTGCGGGCAGACTTCCCCGGCTGATCACTGCATCGCAGGCATGATGGTGATCGTCAGCTGGCCGGCGCCATCCTCGGAGACCGCGGCGACCGACACCTGGACCGAGCCGTCGGAGAACACCCCGCCTCCGGAGAACCCGCTGTCGTCGAGTTCGACCGCCTCGACCTCGCCGTCGAGGATGTACCCCGCGTCCTCGAGCGCCGCCGCGTACTCCTCGTAGGCCTGCGGGGTCAGGCCGGGCCAGTCGTAGGACAGCGCGAGGACCGTCCCACCCTCGCCTAGGGAGCCGCTCAGCGTGGCCTCCGGCGGCAGCGGCAGGTCCTTCGGGAGTCCCGCCGGCCACCCCTCCGGCCCGGCGGTGGTGCCAGGCGCCCCGCCCTGAGCCATCGCGACGTCGGTGCCCGCAGCACCATCGACGACGCTCACCGCGGTCTGGCTGCACCCCGCGGTGAGCGCTATGGCGGCAACGCCGGCAAGGACGATTCGGTTCACCTCGTGCCCTTCGAGCGATTCGCCGGCAGGCGCCCGTCTCCCGTTGCAGGGGACCGCTACGGTGCGCGGACCCTGCGGGTGACTACTCCGTGGCCGGCATGATCGTGATGAAGATCTGGCCGACACCGGCCTCGGCGAACGCCGACAGCGTCACCATCGTGGTCCCGTTCGAGAAGGATCCGCCCCCGGAGAACGCTCCGTCGCCCATGTCCATGACACCCTCGTCGCCCTGGGGCGCGTAGCCCGCGGCTTCAAGGGACGCGACGTAGGCCTCGTAGCCCTCCTGAGTGAGGTCCGTCCAGTCATAGGCCAGGCTCGACACGCCGTCCCCCTGGCTCACCACCCCGGAGAGCGTCCCGCCCTCGGGGAGCGGCAGGTCACTGGGCACGGTGTCCGGCACTTCGGAGGCGTCGCCGGAGGTCACGGAGTACTCCGAGCCGTCGTCGCCCGTGATCGTCATGGAGTCGCCGCCCCCGTCCACGGTCACGGATCCGCCCTCACCGCTCACGGTCATACCGTCGTCGGTCACCTCGATGTCGGTGCCGGTGGCGTTCTCGACGATCGACTCGGCAGCCTGGCCGCAGCCGACCGTGAAGAGGAGAGCGCTGACGCCGGCTCCCGCGACGATGGTCCTGATCATGACGTCTCCCTTGAGTGATCGACCGGGGCCGGCGGACCCCGCACTGCGCACGGCCACCGGTTCGAGCCCAGCGTACGACCTGAGTCCGGTCGACGTCGGAGTGAGCAGGTCTGGACAGCGCCTACGATTCGAGCTTGGCCACCCTCCGGCTTCGTCGCGCCCAGTACCTCGGGTACGGGATCGGCGCGACCGGCTCGTCCGGCTTCGGGACCGTACCCGGGCTCGTGCTGGCGGTCTTCCTCACTGACGTCGTCGGGGTAGCGGCCGGGATCGCCGCCCTCGTCGTCCTGCTGCCGAAGGCGTGGGACGTGGTGTTCCTGCCGATCGTCGGCAACCTCAGCGACCGTGTGACCGCACGCACGGGCCGGCGTTCCGGCTTTCTGGTCATCGGCGCCGTGGGCCTTCTCATCTCCTTCCCACTGATGTTCGGTGTCCCTGCGGGCGCGTCGCCGAACACCGCGGCGGTGTGGGTGCTCGTCGGATTCCTCATCGCCGCCACGGCCTTCGGCTTCTTCCAGGTGCCGTACGTCGCGCTGTCCGCCGAGATCACCGACAACGCCCAGGAGCGCACGACGCTGATGACGTGGCGCGTTGGTCTGCAGTTCCTCGGCATCCTCTCCTTCGGCATCGGCGCACCGCTGATCGCCACCTCCGCAGCGAACGACGCCCGCGGCTTCCTTGCGATGGGGGTCGTTGTCGGGGCGGCCATCTGCGTGGCCATGCTCGCCTGCTGGGCGACGGTCCGGCGCATGCCGCGGTACGCCGGCGAGCCGACGTCCGGTGACATCAACCTGCTGCATCAGCTGCGGCTCACCTGGCAGTCGCGGGCGTTCCGCATCCTGCTCAGCGCGTTCGTCCTGCAGGCGCTCGGCACGGGCGCCGTTCTTGCGGCACTGCCCTACTTCGCGGGGCAGATCCTCGGACTGGCGAGCTTCGGCGTCGTCTACGGCCTGCTCATCCTGCCCGCGGCCCTGGCGATGCCCCTGTGGGGATTGCTGGCCCGTCGCCTCGGCAAGCGCCGCGGATACCTGACCGCCATCGGTCTCTTCCTCGCCGGCATGCTCGGCACCTTGACCGGCGGCTATACCCCCGTGGCCATCACCCTGGCCTTCATGCTGCTGGTGTCCGTCGGCTACTCGGGCATGCAGCTGTTCCCCCTCGCCCTGCTGCCCGACGTCATCGACGACGACGCGCGGGTCAGCGGGCAGCAGCGGGCGGGAGCGTTCACGGGGATCTGGACAGCCGGTGAGACGGTCTCGTTCGCGATCGGACCGGCCCTCGTCCTCCTCATCCTGGCGATCAGCGGCTACGCATCGACGACGTCGGCCGTGGTCGTCGAGCAGTCCGGCACCGCGATCACGGGCATCCGGGTGGCCACGACGCTGCTGCCCCTTGCGCTCGTCGCACTGAGCGTCCCGCTGGTCCTGCGGTGGTCGCTGACGGGCGAAGGTCCGCGGGAGCACGCGGGCCCGGCTACGGTCGACGGGTGAGAAGGCGCATCGTCAGCGGGGCGGCCGTGACGCTGCCCCTGGCCGTCGCGACCCTGCTGCTGACCTCTGGTGCCAGCGCCGCCGAGCCGCGCGCAGAGGCCACCGCAGGCACCCCGTGCGCCGCGGACCAGGCCGGGGTCACCGTCCAGACGAAGTCCGGGGTCGTCCGCTGCATCCCGGCGGGCATCCTCGACCCCCATACCGGCCCGGTGGCCGGCCCTGACCTGAGGATCCCGGGGCGGTGGGAGCTGATCGCCGTCGCGCCGCGGGCGTGGTGGGCAGCCGCCCCGCAGTGGACAGACGGCGACGTCTCCGGGATCGATCCGCTGCGCTCCTGCCGTCCGCGCGACACCGGGGGCGCGACGGACGTCGGCCTCGGATGGCCGCGCGTGCCCGGCCGCGTGCCCTCGACCGGCCCCCTGCGCGTCGCCGTCATCCCGGTGCAGTCGGCCGGCAGTGCGTCGCCCAACGCCGACAACTGGCTCTACGAGACCTCGCCCTGGCGCAACGGAAGCACGTGGCTCGGGTACGCCGACGACCTCCAGCAGGCCCAGTCGAACCGGCGGTCACGCTTCGCGTTCACCGTCACGGCGACGGTCACCGTCCCCCGGCCGCTTGCCGACTACGGCATCACGCGGTCGAACCGCCAGGTCGGCAACGCCTTCCACGAGCTCATGACGGACGTCCTGCGCGCAGCCGATCCCGTCGTCGACTTCCGGCAGTTCGACGCCTTCCTCGTGCTGCCCCCGCAGGGCGTGATCTCCTTCGGCCCCGCGTGGGCCCGAGGCGCCGGGGCCGGCGTGACCGTCGACGGCGTCGAGATGCGCAACGGCACGGTCATCGGCGACGAGAACCGCAACACATCCCCGGCCGAGATCATCGTGCACGAGTTCGGACACCTGCTCGGGCTGCCCGACCTCTACGCGGCGGACCCGACCGGCTACCGCTACGTCGGCGCGATGAGCCAGATGAGCAATCCGTACCAGTTCCGCGGCGTGACCGGCTACGAGGAGTGGCTGCTGCGCTGGATCCCGGAGTCGCGCGTCGTCTGCGTCAAGCCGTCACCAAAGAGGCCGACCGACGTGACCCTGGCCAGCGTGTCCGGACCGGTCACCGCGAGCAAGGGACGCCTGCTCGCGATGGTGCCCCTCGGCTTCGGCCGAGCGCTCGCCGTGGAGTACCGGACGCGCCAGGGCCTCGACGCCACCCTTGGGCGCCAGGGCGTCCACGTCTACCTGATCGATCCCAGCCGCGCGTCGATGCGCGGTCCGATGACGTCGTACCGCGCGGACGCGTCGACCCTCGAGCCCCTCGCCGACACGTCGAACGCCGATGCGACGTCGGCCGCGACCTTCGCGACCCAAGACGCCATCGACGGGGCTCTGCTGCAGCCGGGCCAGAGCATCACCTACCAGGGGGTCCGCGTGAGCGTGCCCGACCTGCCGCAGCAGCGACCCGCGACCGTGCTGAACGTCAACCGCGCGCCTGTGACGCTGACAGTGCGGATCCAGCGGGGGAGATGAGCACCATCGGGTGGTGAGCCCGGGACTTCACGAAGCGCGCCCGAAGGGATTCGAACCCCTAACCTTCTGATCCGTAGTCAGATGCTCTATCCGTTGAGCTACGGGCGCATGGTCGCTGCCGACCGGGGGCCAAGCCTAGCGCCACCCGGCACATGGTCCGTCCGTCCCCCGTCACCCAGATGCTGCGTCACTAGGTGAGCCCGATCCGCGGCGTGTCGGCTCACCAACTGACGCACCAAACCAGGCAGCGGAGGCAGAGGGATTTGAACCCTCGATGGGCGATTAACCCAAACCGCATTAGCAGTGCGGCGCCATAGACCGGACTAGGCGATGCCTCCCCGTCGCCCTTGCGAGCGACCTAGAGAGGATAGCGGGCCGCCGCACGGCAGAATGCGCCGCATGACGACACTGGCGATCGACTGCGGGGGCGGCGGGATCAAGGGCTGCGTCCTCGACGAGGCGGGCACCATGCGCGCGCATCCGATCCGCGTGCCGACGCCGTACCCGCTGCCGACCGCGCTGTTCGTCCAGACCCTCGTCGACCTCGCCGGTCAGCTTCCGCGGGCCGAACGCGCCACGGTGGGCATGCCGGGCATGATCCGCCACGGCGTCGTCGTCACGACCCCCCACTACGTCACCAGGTCCGGCCCCCGCACCCGAGTCCTGCCCGAGCTCGTGGTGCAGTGGGAGGGCTTCGACGCGCAGGCCGCGCTCGAGCAGGGCCTCGGCATCCCGACGCGCGTCCTTAACGACGCGGAGGTGCACGGCGCGGGCGTGATCGCGGGAGCAGGCCTCGAGCTCGTCATCACCCTGGGCACCGGGCTCGGCTTCGCCGTCTTCGACGGTGGCCGTCTGGCACCGCACATGGAGATGTCGCAGGCACCCGTGCGCTGGGGCCTGTCGTACGACACGTACATCGGCGAGCACGAGCGTCGGCGCCTCGGCGATGCGCTGTGGTCGCGCCGCATCGTCCGCATGGTCGAGGGCCTGCGCCCGGTGTTCCTGTGGGACCGCCTCTACATCGGCGGTGGCAACTCCCGGCACATCACCCCGACCTCGCTGGCGAAGCTGGGGGACGACGTCGTCATCGTGCCCAACTCCGCAGCACTCATCGGCGGAGCGCGCGTGTGGCAGTTGCAGACCGACTGACGATGCGGGGCCCCGGCGCCGACCTCGCCGGCGTCGCGATGTACCTCGTCGCCGGATTCCTGTTCGCGCTGAACGGCGTCATCGCGAAGAACGCCATGAACGCGGGGCTCGATCCCCTCCACCTGACCCAGTTGCGCAATGCAGGGGCCATGGTCGTGCTCGCGCTCGTCGTCCTCGTGACCGCTCCGCGGCACTTCCGCATCCGGCTTGCCGAGGTGCCGTTCCTCATCGCGTACGGCGTCGTCGCGTTCACCCTCGTGCAGTTCCTCTACTTCGTGACGATCTCGCGCCTCACTGTGGGCATCGGCACCCTGCTGGCCTTCCTCGCGCCGGTGATCGTGGCGCTGTGGCTCCGCTTCGGTCGCAAGCGCGCGGTGCGCAACAGCATCTGGCTGGCCATCGCACTCACCCTCATCGGCCTGGCGATGGTCGCGCAGGTGTGGCAGGGCATGACGCTGAACGTGATCGGTGTCGTGGCCGGGCTCGCGTGCGCCGTCGCCCTCGCGCTCTACTGGCTGCTGGGGGAGGCCGGGCAGTCCCGCCGCGACGCGGTCTCCCTGTCCCTGTGGGGATTCGTCTTCGCGAGTGCGGCCTGGGCGATCGTCGCTCCCTGGTGGACCTTCCCGTGGCCCGTGCTTGGCGAGCCGACGCAGCCGCTGTGGGAGGCCGGGCCAGGGCTTCCCGTGTGGTCGCTCATGGTCTGGGGCGTCCTCATGGGCACCGTCGCGCCCTTCCTCCTGGTGCTCGGCTCGCTGCGGCGCCTCGGCGCCCAGCGCGCGGGCATCGTCGCGACGACCGAGCCGCTGTGGGCGTTCGCGATCGGATACGTCCTGCTAGGCGAGGCACTCACCGGGGCGCAGTTGGTGGGCGGGCTCATCGTCCTCGCCGGTGTCGTGATCGCCGAGACATCGCGGCGCGGCGGAGTGCCCACCCCTGCCGGCATCGGGTCAGGCGGGCGGGATCTCGCCTGACCCGCGCGGGATCAGCGTCGTCGGGACCACGAGGGAGCGCGGTGGCTCCGTCGAGCCGTCCATGCGATCGAAGAGCACCTCGGCGGCGATGCCGCCCATCCGGCGCGCCTGCTGCGCCACCACGGTGACCCCCGGGTCGAGGACGTCGGCCATGGGGAAGTCGTCGAAGCCGACCAGACCGACCGTGTGCTGAAGGCCCAGCTGTCGCAGGGCCCGGCAGGCCCCCATGGTCAGGTAGTTCTGCGCCGCGAAGAGTGCCGTCGGACGGTCGGCGCCCGTCATCAGCGCGCGCACCGTGGCGTCGCTCTCCTCAAGCGAGCCGACATCGGAGCGCACCCAGCGCTCGTTCACGGCCAGGCCCGCGTCGGCCATCGCCTCGCGGAATCCCTCCATGCGGTCGCGCGCCGTCATGAGCATCCCCGAGTCGCCGATCGCGGCGATCCGCCGGTGGCCCGCCGCGATCAGGTGGGCCACGGCCCGCCGCGAGGCCTCGCGATTGTCCGACACCACGACGTCGACGTAGGCGCCCACCGGGGTGCGGTCCACGCACACGACCGGCCAGCCACTGCGCAGCTCCGTCGCCAGATACGCCTGGTCAGGGGCCGTGGGCACTAGCAGCAGGCCGTCGACTCGCCGCTCGGCGAACCGCCGGACCGCGTCGGCCTCGTCAGCCGAGCGGTCGAGGCTGGCCGCCATGATCGCCACGCCGCGCTCGCGGGCCACGTCCTCGACCCCACGGTGGATATCGGCGAAGAACGGGTTAGCCACGTCGTCGACGAGCAGCCCGATGGTCGCGGTGCGCCCGTCGGACCGCCTCAGGCTGCTGGCCGTCAGGTTGGGCCGGTAGTCCAGCTGCTCGGCCGCCCGGGTGACCCGGGCGGTCAGCTCCGGGCTGACCCCCGCCTCCCGGTTCACCACCCGGCTGACCGTCTTGAGGCTGACCTGGGCCAGGGCGGCCACGTCACGCATCGTGGCCCGCTCACGGCCCGCCGTCGAAGATAACGTTGTCATTACGAAATCGGAGTATGGCACCCCACGGTCTTGCGCGAAAGGCCCCGAGGGACTAGACAAGCGACAACGTTGTCACACGGAGGCAGACCCTCCCCGTGGCGGCGAGCACGACCCGGCACGACTGGCGCCTGATCCGCCGACGGCCCGCGTAACGCTTCGGTATCGACCGGGCGGAGCGTTTGGCCTCAGCGGCGGAATGGCGCTAAACATGCCGGGTGACCGTCAGGTCACTTCCACCCACCCTTCGAAGGGATCACACATGATCAACCGCTTGACACGCGGTCGCACGTTCACCGCGGTTGCGGTGGCCGGCGTCGCCGCCGTCACGCTCGCGGCGTGTAGCTCGAGCTCGACCGAGGAGGCTCCCGCTGAGGAGGCTCCCGCAGCAGAGGCTCCCGCAGCAGAGGCTCCGGCCGAGGAGGCTCCCGCTGAGGAGGCTCCCGCTGAGGAGGCACCCGCGGGCGGCGCAGTCGCCGTCTCGCTCATCACGAAGGACTCCACCAACCCCTTCTTCGTCGCCATGCAGGAGGGCGCGAAGGCCAAGGCGGCCGAGATCGGTGTCGACCTGACCGTCGGCTCCGGCAAGGAGGAGGGTGACGACGCAGGCCAGATCGAGCTGATCGAGAACGCGATCGCTCAGGGCCAGGCCGGCATCCTCATCACCCCGATGTCCGTCAACGTGAACGACGCCATCAAGAAGGCCCGCGACGCCGGCCTCTACGTGATTGCGCTCGACACGCCGACCGATCCGCCGGACGTCGTCGACATCACCTTCGCGACCGACAACTGCCTCGCGGGCGAGGCCATCGGCCAGTGGGCCGCCGGCAAGCTCAACGGCGAGAAGGCTGTCATCGCCGAGCTCGTGATCTTCAACGATCGCGTCGTCTCGGTCGACTACTGCCGCGCGAACGGCTTCCTCAAGGGCATGGGCATCGAGGTGCCGACGCTCGAGGACATGACGTCCCCGGCTCCCACCGGCTCGTACACCACGGGCGCGGGCGGCGAGTACGAGATCGTCTGCCTCGAGGCCACCGGCGCCAACGAGGCCGGCGGCAAGACGGGCATGGAGACCTGCCTCTCCAAGAACCCCGACATCAACGTCGTCTACACGATCAACGAGCCGACCGCCTTCGGTGCTGCTGAGGCCCTCAAGGCCGCCGGCAAGACCATCGGCCAGGACGTCATCGTTGTCTCGGTCGATGGCGGTCTCGCTGGTGTCGAGGCTGTCAAGGCCGGCACCATCCAGGCCACCTCGCAGCAGTACCCGCTGCGGATGGCATCCCTCGGTGTTGAGGCCATCAAGACCATCGCTGATGGTGGCGCTGCCCCGGAGAACACCTCGGCCAACGGCCAGTTCTTCGACACCGGCGTGACCCTGTGCACGGATGACCCGATGGACACTGTGACCGCTGCTCCGCAGGAGAGCGCGCAGTACTGCATCGACAACGCATGGGGATGATCCTCACCGCGTAACCGGTAAGTAGCGGGGCGGGGCGGCAATCTTCACGATTGCCGCCCCGTCTCCTTCCCAAAGGCAATAACGTCAGCATCATCACCTACCCCGGGAGGCCACTCCAGTGAGCAGTCCAGGTTCCGGTACCGCCGAGCTCGTCGAATTCGAGCAGAACAGGACCCCCCTGCAGCGTCTTCAGGGGGTCCTGCACAAGTACCCCTATCTCAGCCCGCTGATCGTCCTCGTCGTAGCCATCGTCGTCTTCTACCTGCTCAACGACCGCTTCCTGCTCCCGCAGAACATCTCGTTCATCACGCAGCAGACCGTCGTCGTGGGCACGCTCGCCATCGCCCAGACCATCATCATCCTGACGGCCGGCATCGACCTGAGCATCGGCGCAGCGACGACGCTGGCCCAGATGACGATGGCCAATCTGGCGGTCTTCGTGACCGCGTCCAACGTGCTGCCCATCGCCGGGCAGAACCCGTACGTCGCGATCATCCTCGGCATCGGTGTCGGTGTCCTCACCGGCGTCATCAACGGCTTCCTCATCGTGCGACTGAACCTGCCGCCCTTCATCGTCACTCTGGGCACCCTGTCGGTCTTCACCGCGCTCACACTCATCCTGTTCAAGGCACGGACCATCCAGGCACCGGAGATGCCCGAGGTCATGAAGTGGCTGGGCAACACCATCAAGATCGGCGACTTCAGCCTGCTCTACGGCGTCATCCTGATGCTGATTCTCTACGTGATCTTCGGCTACATCATGAAGAACACGGCATGGGGCACGCACGTCTATGCCGTGGGCGACGACCCGGTCGCCGCCGAGCTCTCCGGCATCTCGACCAAGAGGGTCATCTTCAGCGTCTACGTTGTCGCCGGGCTCATCGTCGGCATCGCCGGCTGGCTGACCATCGGGCGTGTCGGCTCCGCGAGCCCCAACCCCGATCCGCTCCTCAATCTCGACACCATCACCGCGGTCGTCATCGGCGGCACGTCACTGTTCGGCGGTCGCGGAACGCTGCTGGGCACGCTCATCGGCGCCTTCATCATCACCGTGGTCCAGAACGGCCTGTCCCTGGCCGGTCTCGACCAGGCCTACCGCGTCCTCGCCATCGGCCTGCTCGTGATCGCCGCCGTCGCCATCGACCAGTGGATCAGAAAGGTGAAAGCATGACGACCGCCACCAGCACCGTCACACCCGTGATGCAGGGCCGCAACCTCGTCAAGACCTTCGGACGCGTCGTCGGACTCGACGGAGCCGATCTCGATCTCTTCCCCGGCGAGGTGCTCGCTGTCGTGGGCGACAACGGCGCGGGCAAGAGCACGCTCATCAAGTGCTTCTCGGGCGCGCACGTCCCCGACAGCGGGGAGATGACGCTCAACGGGAACAAGATCACCTTCCGCAGCACACACGAGGCGCGAGGTGCAGGGGTCGAGACGGTGTTCCAGACCCTCGCCGTGTCGCCGGCGCTGGACATCGCCAGCAACCTCTACCTCGGCCGCGAGGTGCGCAAGGGCGGCTTCATGGGCACCGTGTTCCGCACCCTCGACAAGAAGAGGATGCGACAGGAGTCTGCCCAGCACCTGAAGGATCTGGGCATCAGCACCCTGCAGAACATCACTCAGGCCGTCGAGACCCTCTCCGGTGGACAGCGGCAGGCAGTTGCCGTGGCGCGATGCGCTGCCTTCGGCAGTCAGGTGATCATCCTGGACGAGCCGACGGCCGCCCTGGGTGTCAATGAGTCTGCCCGAGTGCTGAAGATGATTCAGGACCTGCGCGACCGGGGCCTGTCGGTCATTCTCATCTCGCACAACATGCCGCAGGTGTTCGAGGTGGCCGACCGTATCCATGTGGCACGGCTCGGTAAGCGTGCCGCGGTCGTGAATCCGCAGTCGCACTCCATGAACGACGTGGTGGCGATCATGACCGGCGCCATGACAGTCCCGGTGGAGGAGCAGCAGCTCACCCCCGTCCGCTGACCCTCCCCTCCCTGCCCGTTTCTCCCGCGACGCGGGACAAGCGAGCCAAAAGCCCCCGAAACCGGGCCCCCAAGCTCACTTGTCCCGC
>JAFMFD010000034.1 GCA_017856385.1 Actinomycetota bacterium | reverse complement strand
GAATGGGCGCAAGCCGCCGCCGTGTCGAGGACAACCGCTTCATCCGTGGCAAGGGCAAGTACATCGACGACGTCGTGCTGCCGGGCATGCTGCACATGGAGATCCTCCGCAGCACGGTCGCGCACGCGAACATCAAGTCGATCGACACGTCTGCCGCCTGGGAGGTGCCCGGCGTTCGCCTCGTGCTGACCGGCGAGATGATGGCGGCGCGCAACCTCGCCTGGATGCCGACCCTCTCGTATGACACCCAGGCAGTGCTGGCCACCGACAAGGTCCGCTTCCAGGGCCAGGAGATCGCCGCCGTCATCGCCGACGATCCCTACATCGCCAAGGATGCCTGCTCGAAGATCGTCGTCGAGTACGAGCAGCTGCCGGCCATCACCAACCCGTTCATGGCGCAGGATCCGGCGATGCCGCTCATTCGCGATGACAAGGAGAACCAGCCGACGAACAAGATCTTCGACTGGGAGATCGGCGACAAGGAGCGCACCGACCAGGCGTTTGCGGAGGCCGACGTCATCTCAACCATCGACTTGCACTACCCGCGCTCGCACCCGTCGCCGATGGAGAACTGCGGGTCCATCGCCGACTACGACCGCGCGACGGGCAAACTCACCGTCTACATGACCAGCCAGGCACCGCACATCGTGCGCGCTGCCGTGGCCATGGTCGCGGAGATCCCCGAGCAGCAGATCCGCATCATCTCACCGGATCTCGGCGGCGGGTTCGGCAACAAGGTGCCGATCTACCCCGGCTACGTCATCTCGATCCTCGCCTCGATTCTGACCGAGCGTCCGGTGAAGTGGATCGAGGACAAGACCGGCAATCTCATCTCGACAGGGTTCGGCCGTGACGTGTACCTGCAGGGCCAGCTCGCGCTGCGCAAGGACGGCAAGATCCTCGGAATGCGCATGCACACGATCTCGGATCACGGTGCTTTCTACGCCGACGCGCAGCCCACGAAGTTCAAGATCGGCCTCATGCACTCGACCTTCGCGTGCTACGACGTCCCGGCCGCACACCTCACGAGCGAGGGGTTCTACACGAACAAGGCACCGGGCGGCGTCGCCTACCGCTGCTCGTTCCGGGTGACCGAGGCGATGTTCTTCCAGGAGCGCATGATCCACGCTGCCGCGAATGACCTCGGCATGGATCAGGCGGAGTTCCGTCGCGTGAACCTGGTCAAGGACGACATGTTCCCGTACCGGACGGCCTTCGGATTCCTCACCGATTCCGGCCAGTACGACAAGTGCATGCAGGTCGGCATGGAGGCCATCGGCTACGCGAACTTCAAGGCCGAGCAGGAGGAGGCCCGCAAGCGCGGCAAGCTCCTCGGTATAGGCATCTCGACCATGACCGAGCCGCTTGGAGCCGGCAACAGCCGCGAGTACGACATCATCGGCATCAAGATGTTCGACTCCGCGGAGCTGCGGGTCCACATGACCGGCAAGGCGATCCTTCGCACGGGTGCCAAGACCCAGGGCCAGGGCCATGAGACCACGTGGGCGCAGATCGTCGCCCACGAGCTCGGGATCCCCGCCGAGGACATCCTCGTGGAGGAGGGCGACACCGATACCGCGCCGTTCGGCATGGGGACGTACGCCTCGCGTTCGACCCCCGTTGCCGGTGCTGCCGTCGCGATGGTCGCTCGCAAGATCCGCGCCAAGGCCCGGAAGATCGCCGCGCACCTGCTCGAGGTGTCCGAGGAGGACATCGAGTGGGAGCTCGGTCGCTTCTACGTGCGCGGCAACCAGGAGCGTGGCGTCACGATCCAGGACTGCGCACTCGCGGCCTACAGCAACGTTCCCGACGGTCTCGAGCCCGGCCTGGAGAACAATGCGTACTACGACCCGCCGAACCTGACGTGGCCGTTCGCCGCCTACTTCTGCAAGGTCGAGGTCGATGCCGAGACCGGCGTGTGGGACGTCCTGAAGTTCGTCGCGGTCGATGACTGCGGCGTTCGCATCAACCCGATGATCGTCGAAGGACAGGTCATGGGTGGTCTCACCGAGGCCTATGCGATGGCGAACATGCAGTACATCACCTTCGACGAGGAGGGCAACTGCATCGGGGCCAACTACATGGACTACCTGCTGCCCACGGCATGGGAGACCCCGGGCTTCGAGCTGCACGAGGTGGTCACCCCGTGCCCGCACCACCCGATCGGTGCCAAGGGTATCGGCGAGTGCGCGACAGTCGGCGGCCCCGCCGCGTTCGTGAACGCGGTCATGAATGCGATCGAGCACACCGGCGTGCGCAACGTCGACATGCCGCTGATGCCCAATCGTGTCTACGAGGCACTGCAGACGGGTCAGGACGTCTCCGGCATGCCGCCGGTGAAGGTGGGCTGACGCGCATGACGGCGAACATGCCGGCCGAAGGACCGGAAGTCATGGCACGGGCCCTGGAGCTGATGCGCTCCGGTGAGTCCTTTGCCCTGGCAACCGTTGTGTGGCGGCAGCCACCGTCCTCCGGCCAGCATGGTTCGCGGGCGATCGTCCTGAGTGACGGCTCGCTGTACGGCTGGATTGGCGGTGCCTGTGCTGAGCCGGTGATCATCCGCGAGGCGCAGCGCGTGCTTGAGAGGGGCGAGTCAGCGCTCATCTGGCTCGGTCAGCAGGCCGATCTCGACGCCATGCACATCCCGGCCGGCGTCATGACGGTTCCCATGTCATGCCAGAGCGAGGGTGCCCTGCAGATCTTCATCGAGCCGGTGGCAGCCCTTCCGCACGTGCTCGTCGTCGGCCGTTCACCGATGGCGATGACCCTTGTCGACCTTGTGCGGGATGTCGGCTGGCGGGCGGAACTGGTCGACGGTCCCGACTTCGTCTCCACGATGGTGACTCCCTCCACCGCTGTGGTCATCGCCACGCAGGGCCACGGCGACGAGGAGGCGGTGACCGAGGCACTTCGCGCCGATGCGGCGATGGTCGGTCTCGTGGCCTCGCGCAAGCGCGGGGACGTCGTCCGCGGCTTCCTGGCCGAGCAGGGCGTGTCGGTGTCGAGGCTCGATGCGGTGCATGTGCCCATGGGACTGGATCTCGGGCACACCAGCCATCGCGAGATCGCCGTGTCGATCCTCGCAGAGCTCGTGCAGCTTCGGGCGGCGGGTGGGCTCAAGCCCCACACGCGCACCATGCTGCCGTTGATCGAGCCGGACGAGGTCATCGACCTGGTGTGCGGAATGACCGTGGGAGCCGTTCCCGCGAATCGTCCCTTCGAGTACGAGGGCACGACCTACTACTTCTGCGCCATGGGGTGCAGGAAGGCATTCGAGAAGGACCCCGCTTCGTTCATCTCTCGGGAGGTTGCATGCTGATCAATCAGTCATTCGACATCGATCAGCCGGTCGATCAGGTCTGGAAGTTCTTCTACGACATTCCGCTGGTCGCGGCCTGTATCCCGGGTGCTGATCTCACAAACGAGGTGGGTGACGAGCAGTACGAGGGCGACGTCATCATCTCGGCCGGTCCGGTCAAGCTCGAGTTCTCCGGCGCGGTCAAGATCAAGGAGCGGGACGAGGCCCGCAAGGCGCTCGTCCTCGATGCAGCCGGCGCGGACAAGAAGGGCCGTGGCTCGGCCGTCATGCTGATGACCATCGCGTTGAAGCCACTCGGCGCCTCGACTCGCGTCGACATCAGCATGGACCTCGCGATCTCGGGCGCTGCGGCTCAGTACGGCCGTGGTCTGGTGGTGGACGTCACGGGCGTTCTGGTGGACCAGACCGCCGCCTCGATGAAGGCACGCATCACCGCGATGGCCGAGGGGCGCGATCCCATGGCCATCGGGGCACCGGCGGCGGCCAGCGGTATTGCCATCGGCCTGATCGCCTTCCGGCGCGCCGCCAGGCGCGTGTTCGCGAGGTTCTTCCTGCCCTACGAGCCGGCGCCGAGCCGCTAGAACTGGAGGCTTGACATGAGTCTGTGGATGGTCGGGAATCTCGTCCTTCTCATCATCATCGTGCCCGTGCTCGTCGCGCTGCTGAACATGCTGCTCGGCGCACTTGAGAGCATCCGGGCCGCGTCCGATGACGCACTCGCGGGTGGGGTGGCCCTCATCGGCCAGCTCGACAGCACCCCCGAGCTCCTCGCGACAACCGACGACGTCATCAAGGAAGTTGCCAATGGAGCGGTGCGCTACGCCGGTCCCGTCTCGAAGCTTCTCGGTTAGGAGACCGCAATGCCCGTCGAAGCAATAGTCACCCTGGTGCTGGGGGCGCTGATCATCGCAGCAGCCGCACTGGGCCTCCTGCGTGCGATCCTGCACCTGTCAGCCACGTCGAAGACCCTGGGCGCCCTCGATGGCGGTGTGGCGGTCATCGTCGAGAAGACCTCCACCGTCCCGTCCACCGTCGCATCGGTCAACCGGAGCCTGGCTCCGGTCAAGGCCTTCGCGGATTCGATCTAGGGAGGGCTGCCACATGGACTTCACCGGACATGAAGGCTGGCTCGTCGGCTACATCATCGGCCTGGTGGTCGTGCTCGTAGTCGTCGCGCTGGTCGTGCCGATCCTCGTGCTCGCCTGGCGCATCGGCAATCAGGCAGGCAGCATCCTGTCCCGCCTGCAGCAGGCCGAGACCAATACCGCGGGCCTTGCCGGGCTGAACGAGACCATCGACTCCGCTCTCGGAGTCATCGCCGGCCTCAAGCGTGGCCGTACCAGGCTGGGAGGCTGACATGGATTCTCAGGTAGAGACTCTCTGGCTCATCGCGAACATCCTCGGCGCTGTGGTCGTCGTCGTGGTAGCGGCGCTGCTGACGCTGCTGGTCATCTTTGTCGCTCGCATCCGCAAGCGCGTCGTGGCCATCAAGGCAACGCTCGCGAAGATCAAGGAGAACACTGCTGACACGGCTCTCATCACCACCACTGCCGGTGGCGTTGAGCTCGTGCTGGCGGAGGGCCTGGAACACCATCTGTTCCTCGGACGAGTACTGGACAAGGTGCGCTCATGACCGGACTGCAGCTCTTCACCGTCATCGATGTCGCGGCGCTGATCGCGGGTCTTGCCGTGTACCTGTTCATCGTCAGCAAGCAGCTCAAGGGTGTCGCCGGCGACCTCCAGGACTCCGCCGACCTGGTGTGGGAGGTGAAGTCCGACGCGGAGGCTATCGCGCCGGGCCTGACTTCCATCAACACCACTGGCCGCGTCGTGGCTGGTGCCCTGCCTCTGCTCTACGGAATGGGCGAGGGCATCGTCACCGGTGCGACCTTCAACCACGACGACCATGTTGCTGAAGGCGTGAACAGGCCGGCTATGGGCACCCGTCGCTCGCGCCTCATGGAGGCCGTAGGCGTCGACCTCGACAACTAGTCGGGACTGCGCTCGGTGGTGAGGGCGTCTGTGACACTCGTGTCGTAGGCGCCGATCCACTCGTCCTTCCACGCGTTGTCGAACTTGTTCAGGTTGCAACTCGGGTCGTAGATCGCGATCAACTCCTGGGTGATCTGCTCGCGATGCGCACGGGTGCCGCCGGGCACATCGAGCCAGCACACATGCAGGTTGAACTTGCCTCCTGCGCGTTCGACCCAGGCGGGCGATCTCGGGTGCCGAAGCGGGAAGCCCTCGGCGCTCAGGTCGTCAGAGTGGCCGACGTAGATCACCGAGAACTCCTGCGGTCGTGCCGGATTCGACTTCGCGAGGATCGCGTACACCGCCGCCTGTGCTGGCGGTGTCCACCCGGCCAGTGCACGGGGCCCCTCGAACGAGTAGCCCGCGAGGCTGCCGAGTCGGATCACGGAATGAGGTCCTCGAGTTCGGCATAGTCCTCGTCCTCGCTCAGGGACTCCGCGCGCACGACCGGCCAGGCTGGAAGTGATGTCCGGGCGACAGCCTCGGCGAACAGTACAAGCGCACGCTCCACGGCGAGATCGGAGTTCTCGGCCTCGACCACGATCTGGGCTCCATAACCGAACGTGCCCATCCCGCTGGCGATGCCGTTGAGAGGTGCGACGGCGTCTGCCAGCTCCACGGTCTCGTCGAGGGTGACCTCACGGTCCCCCTCGGCCTGCAGGGAAATGCTGTACCTCATGGATCACCCCACTTTCGCCAGCCGGTCGGCCAGTCGCTCGAGGCTAGCGAGGTTGTGTCCGGAGTGCACTTCGTCGATGAACGGATCGGCCACGATCATCCCGAGGGAGGCAGGAACGTAGACCACGGCGTCACCTCGGTGCGGGTTCACCCAGATCACCCGGTGGGCGATCCGCGAGAGGCTCTCCATGGATTCGGCCAGTGCCTGAGGGTCGCCCCGGTCCAGGCCGTCCGAGCAGATCACGACGATCGCGCCCCGACCGAGGCGTGAGCGTCGAGCCTGCCGAGTGAACGTCTTCAGGGAGTCACCGATTCGGGTGCCGCCATCCCAGTCGAGCACGGACTCGCCGGCCAGGCGCATGGCGTCATCCGGGCTGCGCCGATCCAGGGATCGCGTGACCCGGGTAAGGCGGGTACCGAAGCAGAAGACGTCGACCTTGGCGTTGGCCCGCCGTGCTGAGTAGGCGAACTGCAGAAGGTTGCGCGAGTAGTCAGCCATCGAACCGGACACATCCAGGATCAGCACAAGAGGTCGCAGCTTCTCCTTGCGCTTGCGGAAGGCCAGCTCGCGAGGCTCGCCCAGGGCCCGCATGGAGTCACGCACCATTCGGCGCATGTCGAGCAGCGCTGGCTTCCGAGACCGGGTCATGCGGTGGGTGCGCCGCTTCGGCGGAGTGACGCGCATGCGCGACATCAGACGGCGCAGCTGACGCAGTTCCGCGTCCGAGCAGTCGGCGAATGCCTTGTGCCGGTAGATCTCCGAGGTGCTGGCGACGTAGCCGAGCTTGACCTCATCGGGGCTGATCTCCCCCGGCAGACCCTCCTCGGTGTTCGGGATCTCGATCGTGGCTCCCGCGTTGGAGGATGACCTCATCACCTTCTTCAGCTCCGCCGAGCCGGCGGCCCCGTGGTCGAAGAAGAAGCGCTGGAAGATCTCGTTGTAGATCGGGACGTGCTCACGCCTGCGCACCAGCGTGGCTCGACCGGCCCAGTAGACATCCATGAGGTCGGTGACATCCAGCTCCGCCACCCCGGAGCAGAACGTCAGGAGGTCGTCGGTGCCGATCGACAGTCCTCCGGCGCGAAGTGCATGGCCGAAGTCGACGAAGAGGGCATCGACCGCGTCAGGCGACGACATCCTGGACGCTCTTGGCCGTGTACTCCAGATCGTCCCGGTCCTTCACCACCGCACCCAGGGTGTCCAGGGCCGCTTCCGGGGTCAGGGCCTGAACCCCGAGGGCGTCCAGGCTCTCCGTCCAGTCGATGGTCTCGGCGACGCCGGGGAGCTTCTCGAGCTCCATGGAACGCAGTCGGTTCACAGCTGAGACGACCTGCGCGGCGAGGGACTCCGTCACATGCGGCAGGCGTGAGCGGACGATCTCGACCTCGCGGGACTGATCCGGGAAGCTGATCCAGGTGTAGAGGCAGCGGCGCTTCAGGGCGTCGTGCAGTTCGCGCGTGCGGTTGGAGGTGAGGATCACGATGGGGCGTGACTGCGCCGCGATGGTGCCCACCTCGGGAATCGTGACCTGGAAGTCGCCGAGCAGCTCGAGCAGGAATGCCTCGAACTCGTCGTCGGCCCGATCGACCTCGTCGATGAGCAGGACGCAGCGCTCCCCGGATCGGACCGCCTTGAGCAGGGGCCGCTCCACCAGGAAGCGATCGCCGAAGAGGTCCTCGTCTGACGTGGCCATCTCGGACTGGCTCAGCGAGCGCACGAAGAGCATCTGCCGGGCGTAGTCCCACTCGTAGAGGGCGTGGTGCATGTCGATGCCCTCGTAGCACTGCAGCCGGATGAGATCTCGACCAAGCATGGTGGCCAGAGTCCGCGCCAGTTCGGTCTTGCCGACGCCGACCTCACCCTCGAGGAGCAGTGGGCGCCCGAGCTTCAGGGCGAGCAACAGGGTGGTGGCCAGGCCGCGGTCGGCGATGTAGCCCTGGCCTCGAAGGTCCTCGGTGAGCTGGCCGACGGTGAGGTCGGCGAAGGCGGTGGTCATGCCGGTCAGCGGCCGTCGTTGAGGAGCAGCTCGCCCAGGGACTGGCCGCTGCGCTTGCCCTCGCGGTCGAGGGTGTTCCGCCACGCCGTGGCGATGTCCGTGCCCCCCTCGGCAAAGCCGTCGAAGGTGATGTCCTTCATGTTCCGGCAGGACTTGTTGGGATTGCACTCCTCGTCCAGCTCCTGCATGGCCCCCGGGGTCCCCTGCCACACGGCGCGCAGAACGTCTGCTGCTCCGTCGTTCTCTTCGACCATCGGATGCCCTCTCTTCGGTTCCTGAAGGGTAGCAACGGTTGTCCCATCTCGCAGGCGCAGAATCCGGCCGCGGCCTACCCTTGGACGATGCCTCCCGAGCGCGCTACGCAGGGGCCTGACCAGGCCCGGGTGGCCGCCTCGGTGCCGTCCGTGGCCGTGCTGGGCGAGCGGCTCGCCCAGCACGACTACCTTGCGGACGATGGCCTCACGACCGCCCTGTTCTGCGCGGTCCGGCTGCCGCAGCCGCTCCTGCTGGAGGGCGAGGCGGGCGTCGGGAAGACCCAGGCCGCCAAGGCCCTCGCCGCGATGCTGGACACCCCGCTCATCCGGCTGCAGTGCTTCGAGGGGATCGATGCGTCCGAGGCCCTGTACGAGTGGGACTACCCCCGCCAGCTCCTCGGCATCCGGCTCGCCGAGGCGCAAGGGGAGCGGCTCACCGACCAGGCGCTGTTCTCCCGGGACTACCTGATCGAGCGGCCGCTGCTGCAGGCCCTCGAGCACCGCGGCCCGAACCCGGCGGTGCTCCTGATCGACGAGGTCGATCGTGCCGATGAGGAGTTCGAGGCCTTCTTGTTCGAGTTGCTCGCCGAGAATGCGGTGACGGTCCCCGAGCTCGGCACGATCACGGCGGTGATCCCGCCGATCGTCATCCTCACGTCCAATCGCACGCGTGACCTGCACGATGCATTGAAGCGACGCTGCCTCTACCACTGGATCGACTACCCGGATCTCGAGCACGCGACGGCGATCGTGCGCCTGCACGTGCCGGATGCACCGGAGTCGCTCGTGCGACAGGTCGCTGAGGCCGTCCAGCGGTTGAGGGGGATCGACGTTCAGAAGCCGCCCGGCGTCGCGGAGGCGATCGACTGGGTGCACGCCGTGCGCCTGCTCGGCATCGAGGTGCTCGATGTGCCGGCGGTGCAGCGCACGCTGGGATCGGTCCTGAAGTACCGCGAGGACCAGGACGCGGCTCGGGCCGAGGGCCTGGCATGGGTGGCCGGGATATAGCCGGCGACGTCTTCGCGGGCGTGGTCGCCGGGCTTGGGCACCTGCTGCACCTCGAGGGCGTGCCCGTGACGCCGGAGCGATCGCTGCGATTCGCCAGGGCGGTCAGCGTGGCGCAGCCGAGCACGGTCGACGAGGCGTACTGGCTCGGCCGGGCGACGCTGCTCACCGCCCGCGAGCAGGTCGAGGTCTACGACCGCGTGTTCGACGAGGTGTTCCGCGGCCTGATCACGCTCTCCGATGCCGGGGGCTCCACACCCCCGACGGCCGCCGGCGACCCGGGCCCCGGCGCGGATGACGAGGACAACGCCCGCGCGCAGGGACGGGATGCGACGTCGACGCAGCAGGGTGGGCTCACGCAGTCGTCGCCGGGGGAGAGCCCCTCCGATCTGGAGGACGCGGATGATCCGCAGGCGCTGGCCGCGGTCAGCGTGTCCGAGCGGCTGGCCACGCGTGACTTCGCCGCCTGCTCCGAGGACGAGCTCGCGCTCATCCGTCGCCTGGTCGACGAGCTCCCGCTCGTGCCGCCACCGAGACAGGGCAGGCGCCACCGGCGTGATCGTCGCGGCCGCCGGCTCGACGTGCGCGCGACCCTGCGCGCGGCCCACCGCACGGGCGGGGACCCCGTCCGTCTCGTCACGCGCCGGCAGGTCGAGCGCCCCCGTCGTGTCGTCCTCATCGCCGACGTGTCGGGATCGATGGAGCCCTACGCCCGCGTGTACCTGCATCTCATGCGCGGCGCCGTGCAGGCGCTGCACGCCGAGGCGTTCGTCTTCGCCACGCGGCTGACCCGGCTCACCCACGCGCTCGCGGCCGCGAATGCCGACGTGGCCTACGGCCGCGCCATGGACGCGGCCCCCGACTGGTCCGGCGGAACGCGCATCGGTCGAGCGCTGCGTACCTTCCTCGACGAGCATGGCCGCCGCGGAATGGCCCGTGGAGCCGTCCTGGTCATCGTCTCGGACGGCTGGGAGGTCGAGAGCCCCGAGCTGGTCGGCGAGTCGATGCAGCGGCTGGCCCGGCTGGCCCACCACGTCATCTGGGTCAATCCCCGCAAGGCGGCCGCGTCGTATCAGCCGCTGGCCGGCGGCATGGCTGCGGGGCTGCCCCATGTCGACACCTTCGTCTCGGGTCACTCCGTGCGTGCCCTCGAGGAGGTCCTAGCCGCCATCCGCGGAGCGACCGCGCGCAGGGCCGCACCCATCCCGGCTAGGGTGCCCGCATGACCGACAATCCGCTAACCCACCTCAACGATCGGGGTGAGGCGCGCATGGTCGATGTCACCGCGAAGGACGTCACGACGCGCGAGGCCACGGCACGGTGTCGAGTCACGGTGTCGCCTGAAGTCGCCGCCCTGCTGGCCGCGGGAGAGATGCCGAAGGGCGACGCACTCGCCGTCGCGCGCATCGCCGCAATCCAGGCGACCAAGCGCACGCCGGACCTCATCCCGCTGTGCCATCCGATCGCGGTGCACGGCGTCGACGTCGATGTGCGCCTCCACCCCGGTGACGTCCCGTGCGTGGAGATCCTCGCGACGGTGCGCACCGCCGACCGCACGGGTGTCGAGATGGAGGCGCTCACCGCCGCTTCGGTGGGAGGGCTGACCGTCATAGACATGGTCAAGGGCAGGGATCGCACCGCCGCCATCGAGGAGGTCGTCCTGCTGGAGAAGAAGGGTGGCCGCTCGGGCCACTGGGTGCGCGAGTCGTGACCTATCGCGGGCGCGTGATCACCTGCTCCACCCGCGCTGCGGCCGGAGAGTGGTCAGACACGTCGGGACCGATCCTTGTCGAGGGCCTGCGCGCACTCGGCATCGACGTGGGGGATCCTGTGGTGGTCGCCGACGGTGACCCGGTGCTCGCTGCGCTGCGTGAGGCCGTCGATGACGGCGTCGACCTGGTCCTGACCACGGGCGGCACGGGCCACACTCCGCGTGACCTCACCCCGGAGATGACGCGCCAGGTGATCGACCGGGATTCCCCGGGCCTGGCGGAGGCGATCCGCGCATACGGAGTCGCCCATGGCGTGCCGACGGCGATCCTGTCGCGCGGGGTGGCGGGAGTGGCCGGCACGACACTCATCGTCAACGCGCCCGGCTCCAGCGGTGGCGCAAGGGACACCATCGCGGCGCTCTCGCCCGTGCTCCTCCACGCGCTCGACCAGATCGCCGGAGGCGATCACACCCGCGTGTAGGGCGCACCATCGAGGCCTCGTGCCGATGGTGCATCATCGACCCTCGTGCTCCTGACGCCGCTCGATCGCGCCCCTGCGTGGACGCTCGCCGTCGTGGCGATGCTGAGTGTGCAGCTCGGTGCCGCGATCTCGGTCGGGCTTTTCGACGACATCGGGGTGGCGGGCACGGCATGGCTCCGGCTGACGATCGGGGCGATCGGCTTCGTGCTCATCGCGCGGCCGCGCTACTGGACGTGGACGTGGCGTCAGCTGCGAGGCCCGGTGCTCCTCGGTCTGGTGACGGCGGGCATGACGCTGTGCTTCCTGGGCGCGATCGATCGACTGCCACTCGGCACGGCCGTCGCGATCGAGTTCCTCGGTCCGCTGACGGTCGCCGCGATCAGCAGCAGGCGGGCATCCGCCCTTGCCTGGCCGATCCTTGCGCTCGCGGGCGTGATCCTGCTGACCGAGCCCTGGCGGGGCACCGCGGACCCGGTGGGCGTGCTGTACGCAGTGCTCGCAGCGGTCGGCTGGGCCCTGTACATCGTGATCACCCAGCGCGTGGGCGATGCATTCCAGGGAGTCGATGGCTTGGCGATCTCCATTCCCGTTGCCGCGATCATCGTCGCGTTCGTGGGCATCCCACAGGCCTGGGGGAACCTCACGGTCGAGGTCCTGCTCGTCGGACTCGGCGCGAGCATCCTGCTCCCGCTCATCCCGTGGACGCTGGAGCTCTTCGCGCTGAGGCGGCTGACGAAGGCCGCCTTCGGGACTCTGATGGCGCTGGAGCCGGCTATCGCCGTCGTGATCGGGGTCATCGTCCTCGTCCAGCGCCCGGACTGGTGGAACCTGGTCGGCATCGTCCTTGTCGTCATTGCCGGTGTCGCTGCCGAGCGCACGGGGCACCGCGATGTCGAGCGACCGGATCTGGAGTACCCCGGCGCTTAACGGCGATGCCCCGTGCGGAAATGCAGGTGCGTGGGGATCAGCGCACGGTGAGCGGTGTCGCGATCGACAGTCCCGCGGTGCCCGGCACCGACGGCTTGAAGGTGCTGAGAAGCAGGTAGGTGCCCTTCGGCGACTTCGGACTGATCCAGTACTTCTTGGCGCGCGAGCCGGAGGTGATGAAGCCGCTGCGCTTGTGGATGAGGGTCGGATCGTCACCGTCCATCCGCAGCAGGTACTGGCGCATGCCGCCGCGCGTGGTCTTGGGGGTGACATTGAGGGTCACGGAGAACCCTTTGCCGCGCTTGATCTTCTTCGGCTTGATGACCTTCAGGGAGATGCCCGAGGTGTTCTTGCTCTCCCCGCTCAGCACGGGCGTGACGAGCGGGTCGAAGCCGGTCGCCGTGGCGAGGGAGAGCAGCGTCGGGTTGCTCGTCGGGGAGACTGCCACCGTGCTCGCACCGAGGGCGGCCTCGAGCTGCTCGCGCAGCTGACCGTTGGCGGCATCGGCCTGCTGCTGGTTGGGGGTGTTGGCGACGACGCCGCCGTCAGCACCCTGCTGGTTGACGGCGTTGGCCGGATCGGCCGCCGCTGCCGCCGCCTGCGCTCCCTGCAGCTGGTCCTGCGCCTGCTGGGCCTCCTCGATGGCGGCAGCCACCTCCTGCGGGTTCGCCTGAGGATTGGCGACGAGGTCATTCAGCCTCCGGGTGGCCTCCTGCACCCGGGAGAGCGCTCCGCGTACCGCGGTCGCAGCCTGTGCCAGGTTCACCACGGGCAGGTTCGCCGCCCCGGTGATCAGGGCCAGGGCCGGCGTCGACGTGCGGATGATCGGGCTCCGGTTCGTCGCCGTCATCTGGTCGACACACAGGTACTTGCCAATCGTGCCACCGGGGACGGGCACGTTGACGAGCGCATCGTTCACCCCGTAGCCGACCCCGAGCAGGTCCCAGGTCAGCACGTTCGACCCCGACGCGCAGGTGTCGGCGTCGGCACGGGCGACGACCGATCGGCGCAGCTGCCGCAGGCTCAGGGCATCGCCGCCGGTGGGGGCGGCCAGCAGGCCTGCGGATACCTGGACGGAGCCGCCGACGGGGACGCCGGTCGGCGTCGTGCCCGCGACGATGGACGGCGTGCCGGGCAGCGCGAAGGTGACGGCGCCTGCTCCGGCCGGGTTCGGCTTGATGGGCAGGATGACGTAGTGGCTCAGCACGGCCGGCGTATCGAAGGGTGCGATCCCGACCTGCCACGCGCAGAGCCGCAGCGCCTCGATCTGCGGATCGTTCGCCTTCGAGGGGATGGCGTACTCGCGCACGATCGTCTTCTTCAGGTCCGCGAAGGGGACGCCCTGGGACTGCACGGGGTGGGTGAAGCGCAGGTCGATGCAGTCCTGGGTGCTCCTGACGATGGCGACGTGGGTCGTCCGGTTGGCCGGCTCGGCGCCCGCGGCCAAGCCGGCGAAGGGCGGGAAGCTGACCTGGACGGTCGTCCCCGCGATGACCTGGTCGTTGCCGCCGACGATGGTGGGATCGGGCAGCGTGACGGCCGCGTGGGCGGTGGCGGGCAGCAGGGTGGCGGCGAGGGCCCCGACGACGACGGCGACGGAGCCGCGTGCGCCCCAGCGACGTGCGGTGCGGGTGATGGTGCTCATGGGGTCCTCCCTTGTCGGTGCCGTGGTGGCAGTCCGAAGGCTAGGAAGCCCCATGCATGACGAGGGAGATCCGAGGGAAAGTGGGGTGCTGGCTACCCGCCGTCGAGGGGGTCCGGGCCCGTCGCGGACCGTCGGCCCTGCCAGGCGGTCCATGCCATGCGTGCGCCGATCGCCAGCATGAGCACCCCGAACGCCACACGCATGACGCTCCCGCCGATCACCAGGGCCAGCGATGCGCCGATAAGTGCGCCGACGATGGCGCCGAGGCCGTATCCGACACCTTCCCCCCAGCGGGTCAGGCCCGGCCGGGTGAGGCGGACGGCGCCGAGCAGGGCGATGGGCACCATCACCGCGAGGGATGTGCCAGCGGCCAGGGACTGCTCGTAGCCGAAGCCGGTGACCAGGATGGGGACCAGCAGGATCCCGCCGCCGATGCCGAACAGGGCCGAGAGCAGTCCCATCCCGAGCCCGGCGACGACGTAGCCGACGGCCACGGTCGCGGACAGGTCGGGCAGTTCGGGAAGGCTCCCGGATCCGGCTCCGTCGGGCCACAGCATGCGCACCCCGGCCACCCCCAGGACGACTCCGAAGAGCGCCTGCAGCAGTGCGCTGGGGGAGCGCTGGACCAGATGGGCGCCGAGCCATGCTCCGGCGAGGCCACCGGCGAGGATGAAGGCGGCGGGCAGCCATGCCACGCGGTCGTCCAGCGTGTAGCGCACGGCGCCTGCGGCCGCGGCCATGGCCACCATCACCAGGCTCGTCGCCTGCGCCGTCTTCTGCTCGACGTCTCGGGCCAGTACGAGGAAGGGCACGAGCAGGATCCCGCCGCCCACGCCGAAGGCCCCTGAGAAGGCGCCGACACCGACGCCGACACCGGCGTCCTGGGCCGCGCGCGCCGGGGGGATCACCGCTGCACTGTAGACCTCGGGCGGAGTTCCCCTCCGTTCACGTCTGACATATCGGACTGATATATATTGTCGCTATGACATCGCGCACGGACGTCCTCGACCACACGGTCCTGGGCCTGCTGGCGGACGGCCCGCTGCACGGGTACGAGATCCGCAAGCGCCTCACGGCCATCCTCGGGACCTTCCGGGCCCTGTCGTTCGGCTCGCTCTACCCGTGCCTGCACCGGCTAAGCGGCGATGGCCTCATCGAGCCGGTCGACACCCTCCTGCGCGACGACATCGCCGGTGTCTCGACCAAGCGGGCGCGCATCGTGTACGGACTCACTGCCGACGGCAAGGAGGCATTCGCCGCCTGGGTCGCCGACTACGGCCCCGACGCATGGGAGGACGAGGCGTTCGCCGCGCGCATGGCCTTCTTCTCCCGGACCGACGCCCAGGTTCGACTGCGCATCCTCGAGGGCCGTCGCACGCGGCTCGAGGAGCGCCTGCGCAGCCTGCAGGAGTCGATCGACCGCACTGACGCCCGCATGGATCTGTACGCCGAGCGTCTGCAGCGCCACGGCATCGAGGGCGCCGAGCGCGAGGTCGGCTGGCTGGAGGAGCTCATCGCAAGTGAGCGCAGTGCCCGCCAGGAACGCCGGCAGGCGCGTGCCGCCCGCAAGGCCACCAGGAAGATGCCAGCGAATAACACCAGGAAGGACCATCCCCAGTCATGAGCAGCAACGAGATCCGCGTCGCCATCGTCGGAGTGGGCAACTGCGCCTCGTCCCTTGTCCAGGGGGTGGAGTACTACCGCCATGCCGACCCGTCAGACCGGGTCCCCGGCCTGATGCATGTGGTCTTCGGCCAGTACCACGTGGCCGACGTTCGATTCGTGGCCGCCTTCGACGTCGACGCGGTCAAGGTGGGCCAGGATCTCGCCACGGCGATCAACGCGTCCCAGAACAACACGATCACCATCGCTGAAGTGCCCGAGACTGGGGTCACTGTCCAACGGGGTCACACCCTCGACGGCCTCGGCAAGTACTACCGCACCACCATCGACGAGTCACCAGAGTCTCCCGTCGACGTCGTTCAGGCGCTGAGGGATGCGCGGGTCGACGTCGTGGTCTGCTACCTGCCGGTGGGCTCGGAGGAGGCCGCCAAGTTCTACGCCCAGTGCGCAATCGATGCGGGATGCGGCTTCGTGAATGCGCTCCCGGTGTTCATCGCCAGTGATCCGCAGTGGGCGGCGAAGTTCGAGGCCGCCGGGCTGCCCATTGTCGGCGATGACATCAAGAGTCAGGTGGGTGCCACGATCACCCACCGCGTGATGGCCAAGCTCTTCGAGGACCGTGGCGTCATCCTCGACCGCACGTACCAGCTGAATGTTGGCGGCAACATGGATTTCAAGAACATGCTCGAGCGCGAGCGCCTGGAGTCCAAGAAGATCTCCAAGACGCAGGCAGTCACCTCGCAGGTCGAGCACGAGCTCGGATCCCGCAATGTGCACATCGGGCCGAGCGACTACATCGAGTGGCTCGATGACCGCAAGTGGGCCTTCGTCCGCCTCGAGGGCCGGGCGTTCGGCGATGTACCGATCAACCTCGAATACAAGCTCGAGGTGTGGGACTCGCCCAACAGCGCGGGAGTGATCATCGATGCGGTGCGTGCCGCCAAGATCGCCAAGGACCGAGGCATCGGAGGGCCGCTGATCAGCGCCTCGTCCTACTTCATGAAGTCTCCACCAGTGCAGTACTCGGACAACGAGGCACGCCAGGCAGTCGAGGACTTCATCGCGATGCAGGTGGCACGCTAGACGCGCCCGCGTATCGCGCGCGCAGCGAACCTCAGTGCCCGTGCACCTCGACGCCGGACGTGCGCTGGACCGACAGCTGCACGTCGGAGCCTGCGACGCACGAGAGCACGTGACCCCCCGCGGTGCGATCCGCGGTCACGCCGTGCAGGTGCAGGCCCGGCTGGCCCGTCCCCTGCATCCCGTCACCTTGCATGAAGCCGACCAGGACCGCGCGACGCGAGCCGAGCGGGAAGACCACCTGGTTCGCGACCACCGTGGCCAGGGTCGGGAAGGGCCGCGCCTGGGCGGGGACGCTGCGCGTGACGAGGTCGCTGAACGTCCCGCGCACGCGCACCGCGACGATGCCGGTGGTGGTCCCCGCGACCATGGGGATGTAGGACGCGAGCTCGGCGCACGTCATGCCCGGGGGTACCTCGACGGAGGTCTCTGCGCGGAACGTCACGGCCTGCACCCACGGCGACGTGCGGGAGGTGGCCACCTCGCGCGGAGTGCCGTCGGTGCCCACGCGGTAGGGCGTGCCGCCGACGAGGATGAACTCCCCGTCGAGGTCGTCGAACGTGCCCAGGCCGAGGGTCTGCCCGTCGACGGCCTCGGCCAGCGGCGCCACCGCGCTGAAGTCCGGCTGGATGAGCCGGGTGTATGTGCCCACCTGCTGCACGACGGGTCGATCGTCCTGGGCCCCGGGACGTGCGGCGGCGATCGGCGCCGATGCGCCCGCAACGGCCGTGAGGGCCAGGATGACGATCAGCAGACGGACTCCGGTGCGGGACATGGCCGAACCCTAGCCCGAGCTCGTTGCGCACCCTAGGGTCTGCGCATGCAGCCAGTGAGTCGACGGCAGGTGCTCGTGGCAGGACTGTCCCTCGGGTTCGCCGTCACGGCGTCGGGCACGACGGCCCTGCGCGCGTTCGCCGCCGAGGATGAGACTGCGGTCGACGTCATGGGCAACTACACGATTCGCAACGCGCAGACCGGATGCCGCGTGACCGTCAAGGTGCGCAACGGTGTGCGCACCATCGCGTCCAACGGCCTGCCGGACTTCACACCCGGCACCTTCCCCAACCCGGGCTGCCCGAACGGCATATCCGCCCAGAGCTACTCCTACCGGCTGCCGATCCGGGGGACCAGGACGTCGATCACCCCCTACGCCATCCCCCAACCGTTCGGCATCACGGTCGACGGCGTCCTGTTCGATCCCTACGCCGCGGAGTGGTGGAACAACGACCGCAACAGCGGCTGGCAGTACTACGCACTCGGTGGCGGCAAGAACCTCGGCATGGACGACAACCATGCGCATGTGCAGCCGACCGGTGCCTACCACTACCACGGCATTCCGGAAGGGCTGCTTGATGTGCTCGGCCCCTCGCGCCACTCCCCACTGGTCGGCTGGGCCGGTGATGGCTTTCCGATCTACGTGCGCAACGGCTACGCGAACGCCAAGAAGGCCGGGAAGGTGCGCGCGATGCGGTCGTCCTACCGGTTGAAGTCAGGCACCCGGCCGTCCGGCCCGGGAGGCGTCTACAACGGCTGGTTCAACGAGGACTACGCATACGTCGAGGGATCGGGCGATCTCGATGCGGCCAACGGTCGCTACGGGGTGACGCCGGAGTATCCCAAGGGCACCTATGCGTACTTCCTGACCGAGGAGTTCCCGGCGGTGCCCAACGCCTTCGCCGGACGTCTGGCATCGAGCTTTGTGCAGACCGGTGGCGGGGGGCCGGCTCCCGGAGGCCCCACGGGCGGGCCGCCTCCCGGTGGCCCACCCCCGGGGCCCGGCTCGGGGCCTCCGCCACCGCGGTGACCGGGGCCCATGGGCTGACAGGATGAGCCCATGACGACCGACGACGCCGCATTCCACCCCTCAACCGATCAGGTCGACGAGGGCATGGCCTCGGTTCGGCAGTCGCCGCGCGATGCAGGCCCCTTGGAGCTCATCGTCATCCGGCCGGACGTGGACCAGCGCCTGAGCCTGCCGCTCGTCGAGGTGGACGCCCAGCGCGGCCTGGCGGGCGACTCGTGGGAGAGCCGGGGCAGCAGCCGGACGCCGGACGGCTCGGCTGACCCGGGTGATCAGGTGACTGTCATGAACATCCGGTTCGCGCGGCTCATCGCCGCCACCGAGGATCGCGTGCCCCTGGCCGGAGATCAGCTGTACGTCGACCTCGACCTGAGCGTGGGCAATCTGCCTACGGGCACCCTTCTGGAGTTCGACGCGGTGACGCTGCGTGTCACCGACGTGCCGCACACCGGGTGCGCCAAGTTCCGAGCACGATTCGGGATGCCCGCCTTGCGCATGGCCAACGGGCCCGAGGGCAGGGACCTGCGGCTGCGAGGCATCAACACCACCGTGGTGACGGGCGGCATGCTGCGTCAGGGCGAGACCGTGCGAGTCACCCGCCCCGGGGTGTGACCGCCTTCAGCGTCGTCCGCTCACGACCGGCCGCTTGGCGGCCCTGCTGAGCCGGGTCTGCTGGCCCAACTGGTCGGCCATGAACTCGCGCAGCAGGTCGATGGCCTTGACGACCTTCCGGCTCGTCAGTTCGTAGTACACGTTCAGGCCGTCCTTGGTGGCGACGACGACGCCGCGCTCCCGGAGGATGGCAAGGTGCTGGCTGGTGTTCGACTGGCTCAGCTCGAGCGCAGTGGAGAGCTCACCGACCGTCATCGGCCCGGAGCGAAGCTCGGTGATGATGAGCAGGCGGTTGGGATCGGCGATCGCCTTGCACAGGCGGGCATGGAGCTCGTGCAGCTCCCGGGACGTCTCGCGGTCCATCAGGCCACCCTAAGTTCTGGTCGACGTTCTGGCCGCATCACGTGGTCGTGGAGGCCGCGCACTGGTTCTTGCCGATCTCGAGGATCTCCAACTGCTCGTCGGTGGCCTCCTGCCTGCCGGAGTTGACCAGGCGGATGGTGTCGTAGGTGTCGGGCGCGGCGGGCAGGGACGTGATGATCTGCTCGATGAACGCGGTGAGGTCGGCCTCGCTCAGCAGCGTCGACTCGAAGATGGACCCAAGGCTGGTGCGCACCAGCCCGTCGTCGCCGACCTCGCTGTCGAACGACCAATGGGCGGGCAGCACCGTGGTCGCCGGGTCGAGTGGCCGCAGCCGCTCATGGACCGTGTGGAAGAGCTCGGTGGCCAGCTCGTCGGCACGCCCGGTCAGGTCCGGTCGGCCGATGCCGCGGACGAACACGGTGTCACCGGTCAGCAGGAGGCTGCCGGGCAGGCTGATGCACGTTGATCCGGGGGTGTGGCCGGGGGTCCGGATGCTCATCACCTGCACGCTGGCACTCCCGAGGTCGAGCTCCTGACCGTCCGCCAGGGGGACGTTCGCGAAGGGGGTCGGCGTGCGCCCGGTGTCCTCGATGGGCACGTGGTACTGCGCCCCCACCTGCTCGGCGAGCTCGGGGCCGCCGGTGATGTGATCGGCATGGACGTGCGTGTCGATCACGTGGGTGATCGTCATCCCCTCGGAGGCGGCGAGGTCGATGTAGTCCTGGGGGAAGCGTGCCGGGTCGACCACGATGGCGTTGCGTCCGGGGACCCCGATCACGTACGACAGGCAGGCCTTCGCGGGGCGCTGGACCTGCCACGCGACGATGCCCCCGGGAAGGTCCGGCAGGCGTCGCGACACGAGCAGCTGCGCCCACGCTGCGGTGCCCCCCTCGAGAGTGCGTGCACGCTTGCCCTCGCCCTCGAGCATGTCGAGCAGCAGATCGCTGCCGTTGCCATGCGCGCAGATGACCACGGTGTCGTCCGGCAGCTCCCGGGCCAGGTCCTCGACCTGCTCGACGGCCATCCAGATGGGCAGGTTGCGGGTCGGCACTGGTCGGGTGCCCTCGACCTGCCACGCGGCGAACTCCTCCTGATTGCGCACGTCGAGGATCATCGGCACGGCTCCGGAGTCGATCTCGTCGTAGAGCTCGCGGGTGCTCACCGTCCTGGTCATTGCTGCTCCTTCCGGGATCAAAGCCCATTCCCTATCGGGATTGCTGACAATCCCCTGTTGCGGCACGGGATCGCTACATGCGCGGACGCTAATGTAGTTTTCGAGTGTTGGGAAGGGTTTTCTGCTGAAAATGCTTGCCCAATGGCGGCTCCACGTCTAGCGTCACTTCCACACGAAAGGAGTCGGCCATGACCGAAGGCTCGGCAGGTTCGGACGAGGAGAAGATGACGATCATCGCCTTCAGCGGTGATCTCGACAAGCTCTGGCCGGTGACGATCCTGGCCTCGACGGCGGCGGCGAACGGAATGGATGTCACCGTCTTCGCGACCTTCTGGGGGCTCTTCCCACTGGTGAAGGACGGCGAGAAGATCGGCCACGACTCCATGACCAAGATGATGTCCGGCATGAACGCCCCCGGCTTCACCAAGGCGAAGCTGTCGAAGATGAACATGGGGGGAGCGGGCAGTTCGATGATGCGCAAGGTCGCTGCCAAGAGCAACCTCCTGCCACCCGAGGACCTCTTCGAGATGTGCCTCGACATGGGAGTCAACGTCTGGCCGTGCCAGATGACGATGGATCTGCTCGGCATCCGCGCCGACCAGATGCGCCCGGGCCTCGGCCAGCCGGCCGGCGCTGCCACCGCCTTGGCCCGGATGGCCAAGTCCGAGATCAACCTGTTCATCTGAGGAGAAGCCGTGGATGTAGCGAAGACCGTCGATGCGACCGGGCAGAAGTGCCCGATGCCGATCCTGATGACGGCCAAGGCCGCGAAGGAGCTCAGTCCGGGTGATGTCATGCTGATCATCGCGACCGATGCGGGCGCGCGATCAGATGTGCCGGCCTGGGTGTCCCAGACGGGCAACGAGCTCGTCGAGTCCGCCGAAGAGGGCGACGTCCTGAAGTTCTACGTCCGGAAGAAGTGAGCGACTGTGCGGTATGGCTTCGCGATAGACCAGCGCACCTGTATCGGGTGCCATGCCTGCACGGTGGCCTGCAAGACCGAGCACGACGTCCCCTTGGGCAAGTTTCGCACCTGGGTCAAGTACGTCGAGAAGGGTGAGTACCCCGACACGACGCGTGAGATGGGCATCATGCGGTGCAACCACTGCACCGATGCCCCATGCGTCAAGGCATGCCCGACGCAGGCGCTCTTCACCCGCGACGACGGCATCGTCGACTTCGACAACGAGCGCTGCATCGGCTGCAAGATGTGCATGCAGGCATGCCCGTACGACGCGATCTACATCGATGACAACACGCACACGGCGGCCAAGTGCAACTTCTGCGCCCACCGGATCGACAACGGGCTCGAGCCCGCATGCGTTCAGGTGTGCCCGACGCAGTCCATCTGGATGGGTGACATCGACGACCCCACCAGTGGCATCAGCCGATTCCTCAGCATCGAGCCGGTGAGCGTCCGGACCCCGGAGCAGGGCACGCGGCCGAACACCTACTACGTGGGCGCCGACCAGTCGGTGCTCGACCCCTTGGCGGCCCCTGTCGACGGCTCGTACCTGTGGGCGAATCCCGATCCACTGCGCCTCGAGACAGCGGCGGAGCTGCCCGGTGATCCGGTGTCCAAGGCCCGTCTGACGTACAACACCGCCCACCCCCGCCCGTGGGGCTGGAAGGTCTGGACCTACCTGTGGACGAAGTCGATCGCGGCGGGTGCGCTGATCGTGGGCGCGCTGCTGCTGCTGACGACCTCGGATCGCTCGCTGCTGGTCACGACCGCGGCCCCGTTCGTCACCGAGGCGTTCCTGCTCCTGACGTCCGTCCTGCTGATCTGGGACCTCAAGCGCCCGGACCGGTTCCTCTTCCTGCTCGACCCGCGGAAGATCAACAGGCGCTCCTGGCTGGCGATCGGGGGGATCTTCCTCGGCCTTGGTGCCGCAGTGGGGGGCCTGTGGTTCCTCGCAGGTGCCGTGACCGAGCTCGGCTGGGCCGACCTTGGTGGAGCGCTGGTGCCGCTCGCGTGGGTCGCCATCCCCGCCGGTGTCATGACAGCGGGCTACACGGCCTTCCTCTTCGGCCAGGCGGAGGGCCGGGACCTGTGGCAGTCCCCGGTGCTCTTCTGGCACCTGCTCGCGCAGGCCGTCATGGTGGGCGCAGGCGTCCTGCTGGTGGTCGGCCCCGCTATCGGTGCCGGCACAGCGACCATCGAGTGGCTGTCGTGGGCGCTGGTGGCGGGCGTCGGGGCACACCTGCTGATCACCCTCGTCGAGTTCGGCGGCAAGCACCCCACGCGCAATGCCGAGGTCGCGGCCCACGCGATCACGCGCGGCCGCTACCGCATCCAGTTCTGGGGCGGGTCCGTCGTGCTGTCCGTGGTGGCCGCGGCGCTCGCCGCAGGATCCGCGATCGGTGGCGGGGTTGCCCTGGCCGTGCTGGCCGGGCTCCTCGTCCAGCCGGCACTCCTGCTCCACGAGCGGGTCTTCGTCATGGCGGCGCAGGACCCGCCCCTGTCGTAGGACTCCGCCACATGACCCACGACCTCGTACGCCAGCTCGGGAAGGACAGCAGCCGATGACCTCACGCTCCGCCTCCAAGGGCCTGCCCTCGGCCGCTCCAGTCGACCCTTCACGCCCGGAGGCGCACGGCCTGCGCGTGCGCGAGACCGTCTCAAACTACCCGCCGGTCGACACCTGGGATGACGTCGTGATGTACGACGCGAAGGCGCATCCGCGCAAGGTCGAGAAGCACTACATGCTCGTTCCCACCACCTGCTTCAACTGCGAGTCCGCCTGCGGCCTGCTGGCGTATGTGGATCGCGAGACGAAGGAGGTCGTCAAGATCGAGGGCAACCCGGCCCACCCGGGATCACGCGGCCGCAACTGTGCCAAGGGCCCGGCGACCCTCAACCAGACGACGGACCCGGAGCGGATCCTCTACCCCCTCAAGCGGGCGGGCAGGCGCGGTGAGGCGAAGTTCGAGCGCGTCTCATGGGACGACGCGATGGACGACATCGCCGGGCGCATCCGCCGGGCGATCCTCGAGGACCGTCGCAACGAGGTCATGTACCACGTAGGCCGCCATGGAGAGGACGGCTTCATCGAGCGCGTGCTGCTCACCTGGGGGGTCGACGGCAACAACACCCACACCAACATCTGCTCCGCGGGTGCGCGCCTCGGCTACTCCCTGTGGGGAGGCTACGACCGGCCGTCGCCCGACCACGCGAACGCCAAGGTGATCCTGCTGCTGTCCGCCCACCTGGAGTCCGGTCACTACTTCAATCCCCATGCCCAGCGCATCATGGACGCCAAGGTGCACGGCGAGGCCAAGCTCGTCGTCGTCGATCCCCGGCTCTCGAACACGGCCTCGCACGCCGACGAGTGGGTGTCACCCTGGCCGGGCACCGAGGCGGCGATGCTGCTGGCGATTGCGGCCTACCTGCTGCGCACGGACGCGGTCGAGTGGGACTACATCCAGCGCTGGGTGAACTGGTCCACGTACATGACTGCCCTGCACCCGGACGAGGACCCGAGGGACTTCGAGGCCTTCAAGAAGGCGCTCACGGCCGACTACCAGAAGTACACGTTCGCCTTCGCGGCACAGGAGTGCCGCATCCCCGAGGCGCAGCTCGAGCGCGTCGCGAAGCTCGTGGCCGGCTGCGATCGCAAACTCGCAGCCCACACGTGGCGTGCGTCGAGCGCAGGCAACCTCGGTGGCTGGGCCGTGGCGCGCGCCCTGTTCTTCCTGACCGTCCTCACGGGGAGCATCGGCCAGAAGGGCGGCACGAGCCCCAACGGCTGGAACAAGTTCATCCCGCACGGCCC
>JAFMFD010000009.1 GCA_017856385.1 Actinomycetota bacterium | reverse complement strand
TCAGCCGGCTGGCGCCCCCACAGCGAGCAGGTCGGCCAGACCGGCACCAAGGTCGCACCGGACCTGTACCTCGCCTGCGGGATCAGCGGGGCGACCCAGCACCTTGCCGGGTGCAAGAACGCCAAGGTTCTCGTCGCCATCAACACCGATCGGGAGGCGCCGATCATGACGCACGCCGACTACATCGTGGTCGACGACATGCACACGTTTCTTCCCGAGCTGCTGGCTGCCGTCAAGGCAGCGAGGTAGTCCGCACCGATGTCCGATATCGAGATCGCGCAGGCGGCGAACATGCTGCCCATCGCCGAGGTCGCGGATCGCCTCGGCATCCCCGACGACGCCGTGTCTCCCTACGGCCGCTACAAGGCGAAGATCGCGCTCGACTACCTCGCCGACCTCCCGGAGAACCCCGAGGCGCGCCTGATCCTCGTCACCGCCATCAGCCCCACCCCTGCTGGCGAGGGCAAGACCACGACGAGCGTCGGCCTCGGCGACGGCCTCGCGCGGATCGGCAAGCGCACCATGATCTGCCTGCGCGAGCCGTCGCTCGGCCCGGTATTCGGCATGAAGGGCGGAGCGGCAGGAGGGGGCCACGCGCAGATCGTCCCGATGGAGGACATAAATCTGCACTTCACCGGGGACTTCAATGCGATAGGCCTGTGCACCAACCTGCTCGCCGCGCTGATCGACAACCACATCCACCACGGCAACACACTGGGCATCGACGTGCGCAGGATCACCTGGAAGCGCGTGCTGGATATGAACGACCGAGCGCTGCGCGACATCGTCGTCGGCCTCGGCGGTCCCGGCAACGGCTACCCGCGTGAGGACGGCTTCGACATCGTCGTGGCCTCGGAGGTCATGGCGATCTTCTGCCTCGCGACCAGCCTTGACGACCTCAAGCGCCGCCTCGGCAGCATCGTGATCGGCTACACCCACGATCGCCGGCCCGTCCATGCGCGTGACCTCAACGCCGACGGCGCGATGACCGTCCTGCTGAAGGACGCCTTCGCCCCGAACCTCGTTCAGACCCTGGAGAACACGCCCGCCTTCGTCCACGGGGGTCCGTTCGCGAACATCGCCCACGGCTGCAACTCCGTAGTCGCCACCACGGCGGCCCTGAAGCTCGCCGACTACGTCGTGACCGAGGCCGGGTTCGGCGCCGACCTCGGCGCGGAGAAGTTCCTCGACATCAAGTGCCGCAAGTCGGGACTGCGGCCGAACGCCGCGGTGGTCGTCGCCACCGTCCGGGCCCTGAAGTACCACGGTGGCGCCGACCTCGCGACCATCGGCACGGAGGACCTCGGCGCGCTCGAGCGCGGCATGGCGAACCTCGAGCGCCACGTGCGCACGGTCAGCGAGACGTACCGGATTCCGTGCATCGTGTCGATCAACCGCTTCGACTCCGACACGGCCGCAGAGCTGGCGCTCATCGAGGACAGGGTGTCGGCCCTCGGGGCGCGCGTGGTCCTGGCGACCCACTGGTCCGACGGCGGAGCAGGCGCCGAGGACCTCGCCCGCGCAGTGGTCGACCTGTGCGAGGAGCCCAGCGCTCCGGAGTTCGTGTACTCCGACGACGCGACGCTGTGGCAGAAGGTCTCGACCCTTGCCACGCGCGTGTACGGGGCCTCGGAGGTCGCCGCCGACAGCAAGGTGCGCGCGCGGATCGCCGAGCTCCAGGAGGAGGGCTACGGATCGCTGCCCATCTGCGTGGCGAAGACCCAGTACTCGTTCTCCACCGATCCCCAGCTGCGCGGCGCCCCCTCCGGACACGTCGTAACCATCCGCGAGGTCCGCCTCTGCGCCGGGGCGGAGTTCATCGTCATGGTCTGCGGCGACATCATGACGATGCCGGGCCTGCCTCGTGTCCCCTCGAGCGAGCGCATCGACCTAGTCGATGGCCGGGTGGTCGGGCTGTTCTGATGAGCGCGACGACAGCACGACGCAGCACCGTCAGGTTCGGCGCCGATGGGGCGCACGAGCAAGGCGATGCCATCGCTGTCGAGGCACCGCTCACGCTCGTCAACGACGGTGAGGTGCTGGTGACCACCATGCGCACGCCCGGACACGATCTCGAGCTCGCCGCCGGCTGGCTCGTGGCCGAGTCGGACGTCCAGGAGCACAGCGACATCACGACGCTGGCCGCACTGTCCGCTTCAGCGGACGACACCACCGACACCGTGCGGATCTCGCTGGCCCCGGGAGTCGAGGGGCCGCGCCCGCGGGCCTTCGTGACATCGAGCGCCTGCGGCATCTGCAGTGCCGACGTGATCGCCGGGGTCCGGCTCTCGCCCGCGCCCCTGCAGACCGACGGCTGGGGCATCAGCGTCGCGCACGTCGACCGGCTCATGACCGACCTGCGCAGGGCCCAGCGCGTATTCGACCGCACCGGGGGGCTCCACGCCGCCGGACTGGTCGACCCCGACGGCGAGCTCGTCGTCACCCGCGAGGATGTAGGCCGCCACAACGCCGTCGACAAGGCGATCGGCTGGGCCCTGCTGAACGAGCGCATGCCGCTCACGGACCACCTGCTGCTGGTCAGCGGCCGGGTCTCGTTCGAGATCGTCCAGAAGGGCCTGGCGGCCGGGATCGCCGGGATCGCGGCCGTCTCGGCACCGACCAGCCTCGCCGTCGACGTGGCCCGCGAGCACGGACTCGTGCTCCTCGGGTTCGCCCGCGACGGACGCTGCAACGCCTACAGCGGAGTCGAGCGGGTGCGCCCATGAGCACGGACGCGTCGGTGGAGGCGCTCCTGTCCGGGCTGACCCCGCCCCTGCTGATCCTGCCGACCCTGCAGGCGCTGCAGGAGCACTTCGGGTACGTGCCGGACTCCTCGCTCACTGCCGTGGCCCAGGCCTGCGGAGTGTCCCGCGCCGATGTGTACGGGGTGCTGACCTACTACTCCGACCTGCGCCGGACTCCGCCGAGCCCCGTCGAGGTGCGCATCTGCATGGGAGAGGCCTGCCAGGCCGTGGGGGCCCGCGAGCTACGGCACGAGGCAGAGGCCCTGGTGGGTCCCGAGGTCGACGTCACGCACGTGTACTGCATGGGCAACTGCGCGCTCGGCCCCGCCGCAGTCATCAACGGCGAGCTCGTCGGCCGCGCGACGAATCAGGCACTCGTGGACAGGATCCGGCGATGATCGTGCACATCCCGCGGGACTCCTCCGCACGCAGCGTGGGCGCCGATGCCGTGGCCGAGGCCTGCGCTGCAGCGGGCCACACGGTGATCCGCACTGGCTCGCGTGGCGCGATGTGGCTGGAGCCGCTGGTCGAGGTCGATGCCGACGTGCGCATCGGCCTAGGGCCGATCACGCCGGCCGATGTGCCGACGCTCCTCGCCGCACTCGCCGACGGACGTCTCGCGAGCCACCCACGGCACCTCGGGCCGGTCGACGACATCTCGTGGCTGGCCCGCCAGGAGCGGCTGACCTTCGCCCGGGTCGGCCGGCATGACCCCGTCGATGCGGAGGCGTACGAGGCCGACGGCGGCCTCGACGGGCTGCATGCCGCTCTGGCGAGCACACCGGCCGACATCGTCGAGGCGGTCATCGCGTCAGGACTGCGCGGCCGAGGAGGTGCCGGCTTTCCCGCAGGCATCAAGTGGCGCACAGTGGCCCAGGCCACTGCAGACCGCAAGTACGTGGTCGTCAACGCCGACGAGGGCGACAGCGGCACCTACGCAGATCGCGTGCTGATGGAGGGCGACCCCTTCACCCTCATCGAGGGCATGGTCATCGCTGGCGTCGCCACCGGCGCCGAGCACGGCATCGTGTACGTCCGGTCCGAGTACCCCGACGCGATCGCGACGCTGCGCACGGCGATCGACGTCGCCCGCATCCGGGGCTGGCTCGGGTCGTCAGTCCTCGACTCGGACCACTCCTTCGACATCGAGGTCTGCGTGGGAGCCGGCTCGTACGTCTGCGGCGAGGAGACGGCGATGCTCGAGAGCATCGAGGGCCGCCGCGGCATGGTGCGGCCCAAGCCTCCGCTCCCGGCGCTCGCCGGGCTGTTCGGCCGGCCCACCGTGATCAACAACGTCATGACGATGGCCGCGGTCCCGACGATCCTCGCCCACGGTCCTGAGGCCTACGCCGGCCATGGCGCCGACACGTCCCGCGGCACAAGCGTCTTCCAGCTCTCCGGCAACATCGCCCGGGGCGGGATCGTCGAGCTGGGCTTCGGCGTATCGCTGCGCGAGCTGGTCGAGGACTGGGGCGGAGGGACGCTTTCAGGCCGCCCCGTACGGGCGGTGCAGGTCGGGGGTCCGCTGGGCTCCTACCTGCGCGCCGACCAGCTCGACGTCCCGATGACCTACGAGGCACTCGCCGCGAACGGTGCGATGCTCGGCCACGGAGGCGTCGTCGTCTTCGACGACACTGTCGACATGGCCGAACAGGCGCGGTTCGCGATGGAGTTCTGCGCCGAGGAGTCCTGCGGCAAGTGCACCCCATGTCGGATCGGCTCCACCCGGGGCGTGGAGGTCATCGACCGGATCCGCCGCGGCGAGGATCCAGGGGGTAACCTCGAACTGCTCGAGGATCTCTGCGAGGTCATGCGCGACGGCTCGCTCTGCGCGATGGGAGGACTCACCCCCATGCCCGTCCTCAGTGCGCTCCGCTCCTTTCCCGAGGACTTCCCGACCACCGGAGGGTCACGATCACCGGAGGGCCACGATGACCGCACTGCATGAACCCGATCTCGGGACGCCTGCCGTCGAGTCCGACCAGTGCGTGACCGTCACCATCGACGGCATCGCAGTGGAGGTGCCTGCGGGCACGTCTGTCATGCGTGCCGCAGCACTCGCCGGAACATCGGTCCCGAAGCTGTGCGCCACCGACTCCCTGGAGGCGTTCGGATCCTGCCGGCTGTGCGTCGTCCAGATCGACGGACGCCCCGGGACGCCCGCCTCGTGCACCACTCCCTGCGCCGAGGGCATGGTCGTCCATACGCAGACTGCGCACGTCGCGCGGATCCGCCGGGGCGTCATGGAGCTCTACATCTCCGACCACCCGCTCGACTGCCTCACCTGCCCGGCCAACGGCGACTGCGAGCTGCAGGACATGGCCGGGGTGGTCGGCCTGCGCGACGTCCGGTACGGCTACGACGGCGAGAACCACCTCGCAGCACCCAAGGACGAGAGCAACCCCTACTTCACCTTCGACGCCAGCAAGTGCATCGCCTGCAGCCGCTGCGTGCGGGCCTGCGACGAGATCCAGGGCACCTTCGCCCTGACCATCAGCGGACGTGGCTTCGGCTCGAAGGTCAGCGCGTCGGCCGACGAGCCCTTCATGAGCAGCGAGTGCGTCTCCTGTGGTGCCTGCGTCCAGGCCTGCCCCACGGCGACCCTGCAGGAGAAGTCCGTCATCGACATCGGGATCCCGACCCGCGTGGTCAAGACCACCTGCGCGTACTGCGGCGTGGGCTGCTCGTTCAACGCCGAGATGCGCGGCAACGAACTCGTGCGCATGGTGCCTGCCAAGGAGGGTGGCGCCAACGCGGGCCACTCGTGCGTCAAGGGACGCTTCGCCTGGGGCTACGCGACGCACGCCGACCGCATCACGGCGCCGATGATCCGCGAGGACATCAGCCACGACTGGCGCGAGGTGTCCTGGGAGGAGGCCATCGCGTTCGCCGCGACGCGCATCCGGGACCTCCAGGCGCGCCACGGCACGGACTCCGTCGGCGGCATCACCTCCTCCCGGTGCACCAACGAGGAGGTGTTCGTCGTCCAGAAGATGATCCGGGCGGCCTTCGGCAACAACAATGTCGACACCTGCGCCCGGGTGTGCCACTCCCCCACCGGCTACGGGCTCAAGCAGACGTTCGGCACCTCCGCTGGCACCCAGGACTTCGCGTCTGTAGCCGAGGCCGACGTCATCGTCGTCATCGGCGCCAACCCCACCGACGCCCACCCGGTGTTCGCCTCCCGGATGAAGCGCCGTATCCGCGAGGGCGCCGGGCTCATCGTCATCGACCCACGCAGGATCGCCCTCGTCGAGAGCCCCCACATCCACGCCGAGGAGCACCTGCAGCTGCGCCCCGGAACGAACGTCGCCGTCGTCAACGCCATGGCCCACGTCATCGCCGACGAGGGGCTCATCGACCGCGACTTCGTCGCTGAGCGCTGCGACCCGGTGTCGTTCGCCGCGTGGGAGTCCTTCATCCGCCTGCCGGAGAACAGCCCGGAGGCCCTCGAGCCCGAGACGGGCGTCCCGGCCGAGGCCGTCCGCCGCGCAGCCCGTCGCTATGCGACCGCGGGCAATGCCGCGATCTACTACGGCCTCGGCGTCACCGAGCACAGCCAGGGCTCCACGATGGTGATGGCCATGGCGAACCTCGCCATGGCCACCGGGAACATCGGCCGCCGCGGCGTGGGAGTCAATCCGCTCCGCGGGCAGAACAACGTGCAGGGCTCGTGCGACATGGGCTCCTTCCCGCACGAGTTCTCCGGCTACCGGCACGTCTCCGACACGACCGTCCGGGAGCAGTTCGAGACCCTGTGGGGAACGGCACTGCGGCCCGACCCGGGCCTGCGCATCCCGAACATGCTCGACGCGGCGACCGTCGGGGAGTTCAAAGGGATCTTCATCCAGGGCGAGGACATCGCGCAGTCCGATCCCAACACCGAGCACGTCAAGGACGCGCTGCGGTCGATGGAGTGCGTCATCGTGCAGGACCTCTTCCTGAACGAGACGGCGGCGTTCGCGCACGTCTTCCTCCCGGGCACGAGCTTCCTGGAGAAGGACGGCACCTTCACCAATGCCGAGCGGCGGATCAACCGCGTCCGGCCGGTGATGCCCTCCCAGACCGGCCGGGCCGAGTGGGAGGTCGCATGCGAGCTGGCCACCGCCCTCGGCTACCCGATGGGCTACGACGACGCGTCGCAGATCATGGATGAAATCGCCGCGATCACGCCCACCTTCGCGGGCGTCAGCTTCGACCTCCTCGACCGGGTCGGCAGCGTTCAGTGGCCGTGCAACGAGGCCGCACCCCTCGGCACCCCGATCATGCATGTCGACCACTTCGTCAAGGGCCTCGGGACGTTCGTGACTACCCCCTACGTGCCGACGAGCGAGCGCAGCAACCGGCGATTCCCGCTGCTGCTGACAACGGGCCGGATCCTCAGCCAGTACAACGTCGGCGCGCAGACGCGGCGCACAGCCAACAGGACCTGGCACCAGGAGGACGTCCTCGACATGCATCCGGCGGATGCTGAGCCGCGGGGCATCGCCGACGGCACCTGGGCCGAGGTCACCAGCCGCGCCGGACGCACGACCCTGCGAGTCCGCCTGACCGAGGACATCCCGGCCGGCGTGGTCTACACGACCTTCCACTACCCGGTGAGCGGTGCGAACATCGTGACCACCGAGAACTCCGACTGGGCCACCAACTGCCCGGAGTACAAGGTGACGGCGGTGGAGGTCCGCCCAGACTCGCGACCTGCGATGGCCGCACGTGAGCATGCTGGGGTGGATGCCCTGTCATGATGACCGAGCGCATGGTCGTCATGGCGAATCAGATCGCGGCCAACGTCCCCGATCGGGCGCATGCATCACAGCAGACCGCTGCCCACCTGACGAGCTTCTGGGCGCCGTCGATGATCGCCGCCCTGCGTGCGTACGCGTATGAGCACCAGGATGAACTGTCCGCCGAGGTGCATGAGGCCCTCGCGATCATGGAGGGACGAGCATGACCGAGGTCCAGCTGACCCGATGGCAGGGCATCCCTTCGATGGTCACCGCCAGGGACGGTGACGAGGTGGTCAAGATCCCCCTGCCCGCGCGCTTTCAGGAGGCCATCGACGAGGCCGCGATGCGTGCCGGCGAGACCGACGCCGATGCCTACCTCGCCGGGTGGGCCCGCGATCCCTGGGTCGCCGCCGAGGGCACCCCGGCCGAGGCCGCGGCTACTCTGGCGCAGGCGCTGGAGGACGAGTGGGACCAAGAGCGCCTCGACGAGCACGTCAGCGACTACGGAGGTGGCAGGTGAGCACGCTGCGAGCGGCGCTGGACGAGGGGCGCATCCGGGTCGGCGACGGATCCATGGGGACGCGGCTCCAGCTGGTGGGCCTGGACGACGGTGGTGCACCCGAGCTGTGGAATGTCGACCGCCCTGACGTCGTGTCGCAGGTGCTCGAGGAGTACGCGGCGGCCGGCGCACACTTGCTGACCACGAACACGTTCGGCGGTTCCCGCCCGCGCCTGGCCATGCATGGCCTCGAGGACCGCGTGCACGAGCTCAATGCCGCCGGCGCGCGGGTGGCACGCGCGGTCGCCGACCGCTACGAGGGATGCTTCGTCCTCGGCGACATCGGGCCGTCCGGTGACCTCATGGCGCCGCTCGGGACCCTGACCGAGGATGACGCCATCGCGCTGTTCAGCGAGCAGATCGCCGGGCTCGTCGACGGTGGGGTCGACGGAATCCTCATCGAGACCATGAGCGACCTTGCCGAGGTGCAGGCCGCCATCACCGCAGCGCAGCGGACGGCGCCGGGCCTGCCGATCTTCGCGACGATGTCCTTCGACACCAACCTGCGCACGATGATGGGGGTCACCCCGCAGTCCGCCGCCCAGCAGATCTCCGCCATGGGTGCCGACGTCGTGGGTGCCAACTGCGGCCGCGGCGTCGACGAGATGCGCATCATCGCCGCCGGCCTGCTGGAGACCCGACCCACCGGGATCCGCATCCTCGTGCAGTCCAACGCCGGACTGCCTCAGTTGGTGGGCGGCGAGTTCGTGTACACCGGAACCCCCGAGGAGATGGCGGAGTTCGCTTCCGATATGCGCGACGCCGGCATTGACATGATCGGTGCCTGCTGCGGGTCGACCGCAGATCACGTGCGCGCGGTCTCCGCGGTCATGGCCTAGCGCCGGTAGACCGGCTCGCCGGCGCGCCAGGTGCCGAGTACCTGGATTCCGCCGATCCGCATCGGATCCACCGTGTGCGGGTCCGCGCCCAGCCAGACCACGTCAGCGACCGCACCCGGCCTCAGCACACCCGCGTCATCCCGACCCGCCTGGAAGGCCACGCCCGACGTGTATGCGGCGAGGGCGTCGTCCACGCTGATGCGCTCATCCGGCATCCACGCCGGCTCGTCCGGACTCACCTTGCGCGTCACGGCCACCTGGATGCCCTCGAGCGGGGCGTAGGTCGTCACGGGCCAGTCGCTGCCGAAGGAGATCCGTGCTCCGGACCGCGCGAGTGTCGCGGTCTGGAACTGCCGGTTGAGGCGCTCCTCGCCCAGTCGAGCGGTGTTGAGCTCGCTCTGCCAGGAGTCGAACTTCGACCAGTAGGGCTCGAAGTTGGCGATGACACCCAGTTCGGCGAAGCGTGGGATGTCGGCGGGATCGACGAGCTGCACGTGGCAGATGGTCCAGCGGCGATCACGGGGCCCATTGACGCGGGCAGCATGCTCCATGGCGTCGAGCGCATTGCGGATCGCCTGGTCACCGATGGCATGGAGGTGGGGCGTGAAGCCGTGGGCGTCGACCGCGGCGACGGCGAGCTTCAACTCCTCCGGATCCCAGTTGGGGATCCCGCGCGAGTGGGGGCAGTCGCAGTACGGCTCGATGAGCGCTCCCGTCGCCGACTCGATGACGCCGTCGGCGAAGAACTTCACGGTGTGCGCCGTGATGCGGCCTCCTCCGCGCGCGTCGACGAGCCGGCGGGCATCCACGAAGCCGGCCAGCTGGTCACGCCAGGTGTTCGGGTCCGCCCACTGCGCGAGGTCCACATCGACGTGCACCGCTCCGGCGTCGAGAGCGTCGAGCCACGCGGTGACGTCCGCTGACTCCACCCACGCATCCTGGATCCACGTCAGGCCTGCCTGGGCGAAGGACGACGTCGCGAAGTCGATCGCAGCCGCGACCTGCTCCGTCGGGACGGCGGGAAGAAGTGCGTACACGGGCCGCCACGCACCCCACTCCCGCAGCGTGCCGTTGGGCGCACCGTCGTCGTCGAGCACGATCTCACCGTCATGCGGCTGGACGACTCCCCTGCCGTAGCCCGAACGGCGCAGAGCCTCGGAGTTCACCCACACGGTGTGGTAGTCGGTGGCACGCAGGACCACCGGCCGGTCCGGCACCTGAGCATCGAGCCACTCGGCGCGGAAGACCCCACCCGGGGCCAGCGTGGGGTCGAACCCCTCGCCGCGGATCCACTCCGCATCCGGGTGCTCGTGGGCCCACCGGCCGACGGCAGCCGCGATCTCCTCCACCGACGTGCCCTCTCGGACCGCTGCGAACTGCTGCTCGAGGCCGCCGAAGATCGGGTGGACATGGCCGTCGCCGAAGGCCGGGGCGACGAAGCCACCGTGCGCGTCGACGACCTCGTCGGCATCCATGGCCCGCGCGGCTGCGCCCAGCGCGACCACCCGGCCGTCTCGCATGAGCAGGGCGTCCGTGGTCTCCACACGACCGTCGGGCAGGCGATGGCCCGTCCAGACGGTCGCGTTCTCGATCCGCGTCGACGGTGAAGTGGTCATGCGAAGGACACAGCCGCCGCAGCGCGGTCCACCGCGGACCGCTGGTAGTCGTTGAGCGTCTGCTCCGGCATGGTGTCGAAGGACGCATACAGTTCGTGGATCACGTCGACGGGCACTCCGGACATCTCACTGAGGACGGTGACCCCGCAGAGCGGGACGTAGGTCGGAGAGTAGCCGCCCTCGTGGGTCATCATGATCCGTCCAGAGCACACCTCCTCGGCCACGTCCATGAGCTGGCGCGTCATGACCCGGTAGCCCGATGCGGTGACCGACATCCGGCCGAGGGGATCGAAGCAGCTGGCATCAAACCCCGACGGAACCACGATGACGTCCGGGGAGAACCTGCGAAGAGCCGGGACCACGACGGTCTGCATCGCGTAGGCGTAGCCCTCGTTGCCGGTGCCGGCGGGCAGGGGAATGTTGATGGCGTAGCCGAGTCCCTCACCCTCCCCCCGCTCCTCGATGGCACCGCTGTTCCGCGGGAACAGGTCGTCCTGGTGCAGCGAGATCGTCAGGACGGTGGGGTCGTCGTAGAAGGCGGCCTGCGTGCCATTGCCGTGGTGGACGTCCCAGTCGACCGTCGCTACCCGCAGGTCGGGGTTCGCGGCCTTGGCCTGGGCGATGGCAATCGCGGCATTGGCGAAGATGCAGAAGCCCATCCCCGTCTCCGGTCGGGCGTGGTGCCCCGGCGGGCGCACGAGCGCGTAGGCGTTGGTCACGTCGCCCGCTAGCACCGCGTTCAGTCCCGCGATCGCGCCCCCCGCGGCCAGCGCCGCGATCTCGAAGCCCTGGGGTCCGAAGGGGGAGGTGCCATCGCCGGCGTCGCCTCCCTTCAGGGTCGCGCTCTCGGCCTTGATCCTCGCGAGGTGCTCCGGGGTGTGGATCCGCAGGATGTCCTCGTCACTGGCCTGCTTGGGCTGGATGCGCGTCAGATGGTCGATCAGTCCGCAGACCTCGAGCAGGGAGTGGAAGCGCTGCTTCGACTCCGGCGACTCGAAGTGGTGATAGGGCTGCAGGACGAGACTGGGGGGCAGCAGGCCAGCATGCGAACTGGTGTCGTGCCAGCCGTACAGCTCATGCCAGACGTATCCGGTTGCCATGTGCACCCCCTATGTCCAGGACTTCTCGTCCTGATCCCACGCACCACCCGGCAGGGCGCCCGGCTTGATGAATGCGTCGAGCACGTTGGACATGATGCGTGAGCAGTTGTTCTCGAAGTCGAAGCACGGCAGTGCACTGATCCAGGCGATCGATCCGGTGGAGAACGCCGCACCATCATTCGCGGTCGTGAAGTAGGTCATGTCGGCGCGCACCGAGGGACTCTGCGTCCCCAGGGTGCCCGGGTGGTTGAAGAGGATGTCCTCGTGGACGCTGGCGTAGTTGTCTGACCACGACGTCGACGACGCCAGCAGTTTGGTGTGCGGAGGCGTCCCCAGCTCGAGGTCGTAGCGCTCGGTCTCCAGTCCGGCCGCTCCCCCGAGGGCCAGGCCGAAGTCACCGAAGACCTCTCCTTCAACACCGTCGAAGATCCAGGCCACCGACTTGTGGTAGCTGTCGGGCATCCGCCGGTACGGATGGCACTCGTCGAACCCCTGCGTGGTGAAGCCCACCCCCGTCAGCTTCTGGGGCGGACGCGCGCGGTTGCGCCAGATGCCACCGCGCTCGGCCGAGGTCTGGTGGTAGTACTCCCCCGGCTCGGCCTGCCATGCACGCATGCCGGCCTCGCCCTTGCGCACCTCCATGACCTGCGGCTCCCCGTCGCGGTAGGAGATGACCCAGTAGAAGCCGTTGCCGCCGAGGTACATCAGCCGGCCTCCGTCGGCGACGTAGTCCTCCAGGGCGTTCAGGCTTCCCTCGCTCCAGTACTCCGGGTGCGAGCCGGTGAGCACCACTGAGTAGGACTTCAGCAGGTCGATCCCGTCGCGCGAGAGGTCGTGGTCGGTGGCCACGTCGTAGGCGTAGCCCTTCTTCTCCAGCCAGGCGATGAGCGAGAGGTCCCGCGGGAACTGCCACACGGTGCCGATGGCTGAGGAGCGCCATTTGGGCCGCATGTTCAGGATCGGCCGATTCCATGACGTGAAGCACACGCCCGCGCCGTCGGAGTGGTGGTCGTACGTGGACCGCCCGAAGCGCGGATCCTGGTAGTAGTCCGCCTCGGCCTCGGTGAGCACCGCCGGGTGCGACAGGATCGCCTGCCCCACCGGCACGTGGTGGACGATCATCTCGTTCGCGTAGGCGAGATAGGAGTTCGTGGGCATCAGGTACAGGATCGGAGCCGTCGGCGCGGCGGGGCGGACGAAGAAGGGGATGTGGTCCTCGGCATCCCCCGCAGTCACCCGAGCCGCATAGGCACCGCTGCGCGTGCCCACCGGTACCTGCCACGTGAACGTCGTATCCCACTCACAGTCGATGACCGCGTCGTCGTGGAAGGCGATGCCTCCGTACTCCTCGGGCGCCACCCGCCAGTCGTCATGCCTGCCGCTCCAGTTGTAGCCCGTCATCGCGCGGACCGGCCGCTGGATGCCGACACCGTCCAGGCCATTGCCCGAGATATCACGCACGACGTCGTCGATTCCGGACTCGCCGTACCCCGCCGTCGTGTCCCATCGGGCGATCTCCGGGGCAGTGACGGCACCGTCCGCGAGTCGTCGCAGGTCGTCCACCGTCAGGGCTGCACCGATCACGCCGGCCCGATCGATCTTGCCGTTGTAGAGGAACTCCTTGAACACCCCGCGCACAGGCGCGGAGTTCTGTGCTGCACCCCACATGAACGGTGACGAGGGTGCCGCGGGCCTGATCCGCAGCTTCTGCTCAACGAGCGAGTAGTGGTCGAACGGCGCAACCTTGCCCAGGCGCCCGTTGTACGGGTTCACCACCGCCTGCTGGAGCAGCGCCGCCTGACCCGACCGAGGGTCGAAGGAGGCCGCGACGAGGTACCACGTGTGGTGGATCAGCGGGACCGGCGAGACGACCTCGTCGGTGTCCGAGCCGTCCCCGGCCCAGAAGGCCAGCCGGCCCTGGCCGTCGATGCCCAGGGCGTACCCGGCGTTCTCCTGGAGCGCGAAGCGCCCGAGGATCACCTGCCTGCCCTTGGCCGGAGTCGTGGGGAAGACATAGGCCCACAGGGTCATGGGGCCGTCGCCGACGAGCCGGTTCGACGGATCCGCCACGACGACCGCGTTGCCCACGTCCACGAACTGCTTGCGTACGGCGTGGTCGCCAGCGCAGTCAGCGACGACGAGCTCCTCGAGGAATCCGGGGCCGTCCGGGTGCTCGTCACCGTGGATCAGGCGCACGATCTCGACGTGCGCCGTCGTGGCATTGTCGGCGCTCACCTTGACGTCGATGGATTCACCAGGAGCCACACTGATCTTGTCGGTGTACCCGGTGAGGGCGATCTTGGCCATTGTCTCTCCGATCGCTCAGTTTGCTCTGAGATCGTTGACGCGGCGCAGGAAGACGGCGTGGTAGGCCTCGTCCAGGGTCGCGTACTTCTTGTCGTCGACGATGCGCGGCGGCACACCAGGAAGGCCGCTGAGCGCCACCACGCGGTACGACTCGAACGGGACCTCGCAGTACACCACGTACTTGTCGGGGATAGGTGCCTTGCGGAAGTAGTTGAGCATCCGCTCGAGCCGGTCGGAGTGCTGGCCGAGCGGCTTGGCCTCGTGCTCCGCCAGCAGTTCAGGACTGATCCACGAGCGCAGCCGCTCGCGCAGGGACCGCTCGAACACCCGACCGACGATCTCGGATTTGTCGTGCACCTCGGGCGCCTGCTGAGGAAGGTACTCCGCAAATCTGCTCGTGATGCCCGCCCGGTGGAGCGCCTTGCGCCTGTCCCGGATCTCCTCAATCTGGGCCTTGAGCCCGAACAGGCCGTTGCGGGTGAAGAGCACGGAGGCCAGGGCCAGGACGCCCACCAGCACGATGCGCCAAGGTCCCCAGTCGGTGAACCACTGGGTGATCCCGACCACGATGACCGTGCCGACGACGGCCCCCTCAGCCCGCCCGAGCCCGCCGATCACGATCATCGCGAGCAGGAGGAGCAGCAGCTCGAGACTGAAGATCTGCAGCGACGTGCCGCCGATGTACGTGGCGTAGAACGCCCCCAGGAATCCCAGGACGGCCGAGGCGATGATGAAGACGCGCGTCCGCTCCTTGTTGAAGTCGATGCCCAGGGCCGACGAGAACGCCTCGTCCTCCTTGGAGGTCGCTGCAGCCCGGAGGAGGAGCCCGGTGCGTCCCCCATTGACCCAGCGGTACACGACAAGCGCGATCAGCAGCGCAATGAAGGCGGTGAGGTAGAGCAGTGACTGCCCCAGGCGAGACGTCAGCAGGTCCGCAGGGATGATCCTTCCCACGCCGAACAGCGCTCCATTGAACTTTCCACCGAGCTCGTCGGACTGTGTGACGAAGTTGCGCATGAACTCGGACAGTCCGAGCGTGAGGAGTGCGTAGTAGAGGCCATCAAGGCGTCGCGCAGGCAGCGAGATGATCCAGCCGAGGAGTCCGCCGAGCACCGCTCCGACGAGGAGCATGAAGGGCCAGGGCAGGCCATACGTCACGCTCAGGTAGCCGGCGCCGTAGGCACCCACGCCGACGGTGGCCAGCGTGGCGAAGGACTGCAGGCCCGCCGTGCCGATGATCAGGGTCCACATCACGTTGATGGCCGCGTAGATGCAGATGATCCCGAACATCGTGAAGAAGCGCTCCGACGCCACTCCCATCGGCAGCAGCAGGAGGGCCGCGAGGCCGACCGACCAGAACATCGGCTTCTTGTCGGTGAGCACCATCTCGCGGCGCAGGGTCTTGGGGTTGTACCGGCCGGAGAGCTTGAGGACAGATCGCTTCGTGCCGGGCCACCTGCGGCGCTTGAACACCCGTGCGGAGTTGACCGGCCAGTGCGGTCGGTAGGCGCGGCGCCCGACAAGGCGTGGACTGTTACTCACGGACGTCCTCCAGCAGGCCACCGAGGCCGCGTGGCCGGAAGATGAGGATCACGACGACGATCGCGAAGAGCACGAAGGGCACCAGCGACTGCTGGAGGTACCGGGCCGTGAGCGCCTCAGCCAGGCCGATCACGCCTGCCGCGATGACCGTTCCCGGGATCGAGCCAAGGCCACCCGCGAGCGAGATGATCAGGCCGGTGGTCAAGGGCTGGACGCCGGAGGTGGGGCTGACGAAGAAGACCTGGGCGAGCAGAACCGACGACAGTCCGGTGAGCGCACCGCTGATGGCGAGCACCCGCATGCCCGTACTCCGCACGGACACGCCGACGACCGCAGCGCCCAGCGGGTTCATCATCATCGCGCGCATCTGGAGCCCACGCCGGCTGCTGCGCATCCACAGGATGACGAGGGCGAGCATCAGCGAGGCCACGATGATCGTGCCGACCTGCTGGTAGGAGATCCCGGCCGAGCCGATCTCGAGTCGCCCCTCGCCGAAGACGGGTGGCAGGGGCTTGTTCTGCGGGCCGAAGAGGATCAGCCACACCTGGGTGCCGACGAGCGAGATCGCCAGCGTCGCGATCAGGCTGCGCGTGCGGAAGTTGTCGCGGTCCTGCAGGGGCAGGAAGGCAATGGCCCCGACGAAGAGCCCTGCCAGCGCCGAGCCGAGCATCCCGAACACGAGGACCCCGACCGAAAGGACCGCACCTTCCAGGCCCCAGCCCTCGGCGTACTGCGCGTAGAGCCAGGCGGTGTAGCCGCCCGCGGTGAAGATGAAGCCCTGCGCGAGGTTGAGCATGCCGATGCTTGCCCATGTGAAGGAGATGCCGATGGCCACGAGGCCGTATATGGACGCGAGCACCAGAGCACTGATCAGGACCTCGATCACAGATGCACCTCCGCTGCGGGAGGGACGTCGCCCAGAGCCTCACCGACATCGAGCTTGAGTTCCCCCGCATGCATGCCGAGAACGCGGTCGACTCGGCCCTCGATCAACGGCAGGTTCTGCTCCGCGATGATCATGGCTCCATCACCGAGGTCGATCTCGCACAGGGCGGCCACGAGGCCGAGAGAGATCTTCGGGGCCAGGCCCAGCGACGGCTCATCGACCAGGTACAGCGAGGCGTCGGACATCAGCGCCCGGCCCACGCTGACCATCCGCCGCTCGCCTCCGGAGAGCGTGCCCGCGGTCTGCCGCAGCAGGGGCGCCAGCGGGGGGAACACCTCGAGGATCCGCTCCCGACGCTTGCGGCGTGACCGCCACGTGGCTCCGGAGTAGGCCCCCGCGTCGATGTTGTCCTTGACCGACAGTCCGGGGAAGATCGCATCGCCCTGCGGGGCGAGGGCGATCCCCTGCCGCACGATGTGCGGGGTCTTGCGTCCCATACCGTGCGTGCGCCGACCGCCGATCTGCTCACCACGGAACAGGATCGACCCGTCCTGCCAGCCGGTCAGGCCGACGATGGCGCTGAGGAACGTGGTCTTGCCGTGCCCGTTGAGCCCGACGAGGCCGAGTCGCTCGCCCGGGTTGACGGTGAGGTTGAGGTCGTGCAGGACGCGCACCGGGCCGTAACCGGCCGACAGTCCCTCGATCTGGAGGATCGCCATCAGGCCACCACGTCCCCGGTGATGGGCACGTCGAAGTAGGCAGCCCGGACGTCGGGCTCGCGGAAGACGCGCTCGGGATGCCCCTCCGCGATGACCCGGCCCACATCGAGGACGAGAACGCGTGAGGCGACCATCGCAAGCAGCTCGAGCCGGTGCTCGATGAGCAGCACCGCCATGCCGTACTCCTGGGACAGTCGGCGAACGATCAGGTCGATCTCGTCGATCTCCGACCCGGTCAGCCCCGAGGCGGGCTCGTCGAGCAGGACGATCCGCGGCGAGCGAAGTAGCAGGCAGGCCAGCATCAGCTTGCGCCGCTCGAGGGTCTCCAGTGAGCCGGTGGGCTGGTCGAGCGGCACGCGCATGTGGACGAACTCCGTCGCCCACTCCACCTTGAGCCGGGACGGATAGGCCCTGTAGGCCTTGCGCGCCGCATTGAGCGTCTCACCGACCGTCAGGCCTGCGGGGACGATCGGGCGCTGGTAGCTGCGGACCAGCCCCCGCTGGACCCGCTCGCGCATCGGCAGCTTCGCGACGGACTCGCCGTCGAAGACGACGTCCCCACCGTGTCGCAGCTGGCGCCCGGAGAGGACCTCGAAGAGGCTGGTCTTGCCGGCCCCATTGGGGCCGGCAAGACCTACAACCTCCGCCTGCTCCACCTCGAGAGACACACCCTCGAGGATGCGGCGACCGCCGAGATCAAGGGTGATCTCCGAGCAGGACAGCAGTGCCATTCAGTGCTCCTACCGGATGCCTACTGCATCCACGGTGCCGGGGTGAATGGTGCCTCGGCATCATCCGCAGGCTCAATGACCGTGTGGCGACCATCCTGAACCTGGTAGAAGTAGTGCGTCACACCCTCGGCCGCGCTGGCGACATCGTTCGGGTAGCTGGGGGTGACCCCATTCGCGAAGTCGATGTAGCCCGTCACGCCCTGGTACGGGGTGGATGCGATGTACTGGTTGACCGCCGCGAAATCCGCAGGATCGGTGTTGGCCCACGCCTGAGCAAGCACGTTGACCATGTCGTAGCACCAGGCGGGGTAGACCATGCCCATCGTGACATCGTCCGTGCCCGTTGCTGCGTGGTAGGCCTCGCGGAAGGCCTTGTCCTCGGCGCTGGTGTTGCCGGTGCCGATCACGGTGCCCCACACGAAGCCCTCCGCGGAGTCACCCGCGATGTCGAGGTACTCCGGCTGGGACGGGCCGTACTGGAGGTAGACCAGCGAGCCGGGGACCGGATCCGCAGCGAACTGCTGCGAGAACGACGCGAGCTCGGCGCCGATCCAGTGATCGACCATGATCACACCGGGATCGTTGGCGGCCAGCTTCTGCAGCACGGGCGACCAGTCCTTCGTACCGGCCGTGATGTCGATGATCTCACCGAGCTCCCACTTGCCGCCCGATGCCTCGATGGCCTCGACGGTGGCAGCGGCGATGTTCTGGTTGTAGGCCGTGTCGCCGCGGATGATGTCGACCTTGTTGTTCTTCGGCGTCCACGAGCCCGAGTCAGCAAGGTTGGTGAGGAAGGTGACGAATCCGGAGCCGTAGTACGTCTCCGGCGGATCGACGAAGTAGTTGCCGTACTTGGCAGGATCCGAGGCGCGCATGACCTGCACGTCCACGTTGGTGTCACCGCTCATGTACGGCGCGCCGTACGTGGCAGCCACCTCAAGGGCGGCCGGAGGGATGATCACGAAGGGGCTGACGAGGGCAGCAACACCCTCGCCGGTCAGCTTCTGGAAGCCGGCCGTGATGCCCTCGGGCGTGAGGATGTCCAGGTCGGTGACGCTGAACTCGATCGGGCGCCCGTTGACACCGCCCGCACCATTGATCTGGTCCTTCGCGAGGGTCGCGCCGTTCAGGCAGTCGGCATGATCGGCGATGCCGGCCGGACCGGACTGGGCGATCGGCAGGCCGATCGTGATGGGCTCGCCGCTGGCCTCGGCCGGGGCGGCCTCCTCGGCAGCAGGCTCCGCCGCGGCGGGCTCCTCCGCGGCGGGTTCCTCGGCGGCGGCGGGTTCCTCCGCTGCCGGGCTTGCGGCGTCCCCGGAATCAGAGGAGCTGCAGGCACTCAGGACCACGGACAGCACCGCTACGGAAGCGGCGGCAGCCATGAGTCGAGTTCGCTTCATGTGGCCTCCATGACAGATCAGGGCGCAGTCCGCCCGGTGGGCTCACCCCACCAGTTCCCCGGCAGAGGGCCTATCGGTCGATCTGCCGATCTTTGATCTCTGATTGATAAAGAACGGGTCATTCGTGCCCGAAGGGCTGCCCCGGCTGACAGTCTTCCCCCGTGGCGACCGACCTCTCTGTTGGCATGCGCGCAGCCGGTTCACTTGCGGCCATCGCCTCCGACCACGCCTCCCCCCAGGACCGGGCCGCGGCCGTCCTCGCGGAGCTCAAGTCCCTCATCCCCCTCGAGGCGGCCGAGATCATCGCCCTGGACCCCTTCACCGGGGATCCCATGATGCTGGCCACGCACGGCTATTCCCCCCAGGTGCTGGACGACCTGCACAGCGCGGAGTTCTTCCAGCTCATGGAGTTCCTCGACCTGCCGGAGACGGGGCGAGCCACCCGGATGAAGGACCTGCCTGGGGACCCCCTCGACAACTGGGCCGTCTCGGACGTGCTGCTGCCCGCCGGGTACCGCGAGGGCCTGACCATGAGCCTTCGGACGTCCGACGGCAGGTTCGTCGGTGTCATCAACCTGTCGACGACCGATCCGCAGCACCCCAGCGACCTTGCCAAGGACGTTCTGACCCAGCTCTGCACCGCGCTCGGCAATATGGCCGACCCCCTGCGCTCACGGGGCTGGGTCACCTCACTCCTGGGGTCCACGGCGATGGCCGTGGGCCTGGACGCCCATGGCCGCGCCATCGCGCTGCCGGGGGTGCCCAAGCACGACCTGCTCCACGAGGACGCAGAACTGATGAACGTGGCCCGGAAGTCCGCGCGGATGAAGTCCTGGTCGTCCTTCGTGTGGCCGGGCGACACCGAGTTCTTCCGGGTCCGGGTGCTGCCGTGCACGGCCGAGGCCTCGGTCACCACCCTGGTGAGCCTGGACTCGATCGACCTCGGCCCCCTGACCCACCGCGAGCTGGAGGTGCTCACGCTGGCCGCAGAGGGCCTTTCGAACAACGAGATCAGCGAGGCCCTCGTGGTCTCGCATCGCACCGTGGCGACCCATGTCGAACACATCCTCGACAAGATCCAAGCCCCCAACCGAGCCGCTGCCGCGGCATACGCGCTCCGCGAGGGGCTCATCCTCGGCAAGGTGCAGCGGCACGATCTGTCGCACTGAGGCGACCGATCCGAACTACCTGCGCAGGCTCGACGCAGCGACCGACGGAGTCGTGGGCCCGGGCACGTCGGCATCCTTGACGTTGTAGGACGAGACCCGCTGCTCGTACGTCCATCGGTACTCGGCACCGGACTTGCTCGACTTGTCCTTGCAGGTCATCTTGCCGAGGAACGCCGTCACCAAGCCCTGGTCGTTCACCTGCAGATAGAACTCACCGCTGCGGCACTGGTCACCGTTGAGCCGCGTGATGGCCGCCTTGGTCCATGAGTACTGGGTCGTGCCGGCGAGGTAACCGGGCGAGGGGGAGCCGGCAGGTCCCACCGTGACCATGCCATCGGACGGCTCGAGTTCCGGCAGCACCTTGACGCTGTTGCGCACCAACTCGACCATGGGGACTCCCCGCCACGTGCGGGCCGCCGAGACCAGCGCGCCCGCGGTGACCCCGGTGATGGCTGTCGTCGCCGGGATGCTGGCGGGGATCGAGGACGCCTGGAGCGTGCCGCGCACGGCAGCGCGGGCGAGGTTGGCGGTGAGCCATGGCCCCGGTGTCGGGTTGCGGAGGGAGACCGCGCCGGCCTTGACGCCCTGCGCCTCGACAAGGCGCAGCGATGCGAAGTCACGACCGGTCCCGAGGGAGGATCCGTCACGCACCTCACGGCTGAACGAGGTGGCTCCGGCTCTCGAGACCAGGCGCGTCGTCGTGGTCTCGACCGAGGTCGGTGGGGTGGACGTGGAGAAGCCCCGTGCGTACACGTCGCGCCTGGTCGACTCGTAGACGGCAACTCCCGTCTTGTCCGTCTGCTGCCAGGACGCCGTGGAGATGGCCGGGATGTTGACGAGCTCGGCAGCCTGGGCGCCGGTGGCACTCACCCCGGAGACGAGGGCGAGGGCGGCGCCGACAGCTGCGGCTTGGCGGACGCTGGGGATTGTGCGCATGATCTGCTCCTTGGACGGACTGGACGGGCAGTTCGGACGCTAGGCGCGCTCGGGCCACCGTGCCCTGAACGGCGGGAAAGTGGGGTTCCAGCACCCCGCCTTCCCGCTCCCGGCGTCGGGCAGGACCTACGTGCGCCGGGCGGCTGACACCGCGGCCTGCTCCTGCACCCACGCCACCACGTCCTGCGTGGGCGTGCCGGGGGTGAAGATCGCGGCGACCCCCATGTCGAGCAGCCGCGGGATGTCGTCGTCGGGGATGATGCCTCCCCCGAAGACCACAATGTCGCTCGCATCGCGCTCCCGCAGGAGGTCGAGCACCTCCGCGAAGAGGGTCATGTGGGCGCCGGAGAGGATCGACAGTCCGATGAGGTCGGCGTCCTCCTGGAGTGCTGCCTCGACGATCTGGGCCGGTGTCTGCCGCAGGCCGGTGTAGACGACCTCGAAGCCCGCGTCACGCAGCGTCCGGGCGATGACCTTGGCACCCCGGTCGTGGCCGTCGAGCCCCGGCTTGGCGACCACAATCCTGACCCGTGACTCCACGAGGACTCCCTTCACATCGGACTGTTCGATCGTACCCACCGACGTCTGACACCTTGGTGGCGATCGTCGAAACTGCACTAGAGTGAGGGCATGCGCGGCAGCGTGGACTCACCCGTCTGGTCCTGGGTGCACACCCGGCAGCGAGGCACCCTGCGCGACGAGGTCGCTGCCTACACCACACCCCATGAGGTGACACCCCGCACCGACGGACTCGACGGGACGGTCGGGGTGCTGGCCCTGCCCGAGTCGCGCATGGTGTTCGTGAAGTACGGCGGGCAGGTGGAGGTCGAGGCGCCGCCCACCGGCGACCGGATCGTGGCGACGGTGCCGCTCGGCCCCATGGGTGTGCGCTACGGCGACCGCAGGCCCGGCTCGCGCGACACCGCGACGGTCGTCCTGGGCCAGGAGTGCAGCACGCTGATGGACCCCGATCCGCTCGCAGGAGCGCTCGTCGTCTCGAGCGACCCGATCCGCATCGCCGCGCATGCCACTGACGTGCTCGGTCCCGAGCACGTCATCGACCCGGATCCACAGGCACTCGCCGCACCCCGCGCGATCGAACGCGCGTGCCGGCAGATCTGGACCGTGACCACCACGCTGCCAGCCGAGACGCCCGCTGCCGTCGTCGCCTCGCTCGCGCACGCCCTCGACGACATGCTCATGAGCGCGCTCGTGCTGGCCTGGTCGCCCACGCGGAACGTGCCCACCGCACGCGGACGGGCAGCGCACATCCTCGACTGGGTGCGCTGCAACCACGGTCTCGACGTGACGACCACCGACATCGCCCGTGGTGTCGGCCTGAGCCTGAGGCAGCTCCAGCAGATCGTCCATGACGAGCTCGGCATGACCCCCTCGCAACTGCTGCGCGACGTTCGGCTCATGGATGCCCACCATCGCCTGCGCGCCGCCGAATCCCGCACGACCACCGTGGCAGCGGTCGCCTACGACTGCGGCTTCACGCACCTTGGCCGCTTCTCCGTGCAGTACCGCGCCCGCTTCGGCGAGAAGCCGTCGACCACCCTGCTGCGAGAGCGGTTCCGGTGACGAACATCGCCGTGATCTACTACTCGTCGACGGGCAACATCGCGAAGCTCGCTCATGCGATCGCGGAGGGTGCACACGAGGCAGGAGCGACGACCCGTGTCCACTCAGTTGCCGAGACCGCGCCGGCGGCTGCCATCGACGCCAATCCCCGATGGCGTGGGTTCGTCGACACGAACACCGACGACCCTGCGACGCTCGAGGACCTCACGTGGGCCGACGCCATCGCCCTCGGATCGCCGACTCGCTTCGGGGGACCGGCCGCGCAGCTGAAGTCCTTCCTTGACACGACGGGCGGGCTCTGGGCGCAGGGTCTTCTCGCCGACAAGGTGTGCACCGCATTCACGAGCGCATCGACCGGTCACGGCGGCCTGGAGTCCACCATTCTGGCCATCAACAACCACTGCTACCACTGGGGCTCGCTCATCATGCCGCTCGGATACCGCGACACCCACGTGCGCAAGGTCACCGGCAATCCCTACGGAGCGTCCTTCGTCTCGCGCCAGGGTGCGGCTCCCGATGACGACGCCCTGCTCGCCGCGCGAGCACAGGGCCGCCAGCTTGCCGCGGTCACCTCCGACCTCCGCCGCGGACGACAGGAAGGGCAGACCTGATGGCCCCGATCCGCATCGTCGCCATGGGCGGCAGCACCCGGCCGAACTCATCGAGCGAGAAGGCCCTGCGCCTGGCTGCCGCTGCGGCAGAGGAGGCCGGCGCCGAGATCACGTGGTTCACGAGCACCGACCTGATCCTGCCGATCTACGACACAGAGACGGACGAGCGGTCACCCAAGGCCGCAGAGCTCGTCGAGGCGGTGCGATCCGCGCACGGACTCCTCATCGCCAGTCCCGGCTACCACGGCGGCATCAGCGGCATGATGAAGAACGCGCTCGACTACCTCGAGGACCTCCGCGCGGACGAGGCGCCCTACCTGCACGGCCGGGCGGTGGGGTGCATCTCGGTCGCCTACGGCTGGCAGGCATGCGTCACCACGCTGCACCAACTGCGGCAGGTCGTGCACGCCCTGCGCGGGTGGCCCACGCCCCTCGGTGGGGCGGTGAACACCTCCGTCACGTCCTTCGACGCCGACGGCGCGGTCTCCGACGCCTCCGTGCACGAGCAGTTGCGGACCGTCGGCCAGCAGGTCGTGGAGTTCGCGCGCATGCGTGCCGCCCACGTGGACCCGGCCTGACGGGGAGATCGGCATGGCCGTGGACGATCTCGAGATCAGCGCCTTCGACGGCGAGCCCAGCGACATCAGCGTGCGGGCCAGCAGGCCGCAGTCCCTCCTCATCACCGTCTACGGCGCCTACAGCCGATCCCTCGGCGGCTGGCTGGCGGTCAGCACGATCCTGCGCCTGCTCGGCGAGATGGGCATCGAGGACCCTGCCGTCCGCAGCGCGCTCTCGCGGTTCAAGAGGCGCGGGATCCTCGTGGCCGACAAGCGCGATCGGACCGCCGGCTACGCGCTGAGCAGCGCGTCGCGACGCACCTTCGACGTCGGCGACGCCCGCGTCCTCGAGCGTCGCGAGCTGCCCCGCGAAGAGGGGTGGGTCCTCGCGGCCTTCTCGATCCCCGAAAGCGCCCGCGACGTGCGGTATCGGCTCCGCTCACGTCTGGCCAAGGTGGGCTTCGCCCAGGTCACCGGCGGCCTGTGGATCGCGCCCCGCGCCCTCGAGGCTGACGTACGCAACGTGGCCGAGGCCCTCAACGTGACCGACTACGTCGACGTCTTCCGAGCCGAGCACATCGCCTTCCGTCCGACACCGGAGGCGATCCGGGCCTGGTGGGACCTCGATGCGATCTCCGCGCACTACACCGACTTCGTGCGGGCGTACTCGCCGCTGCGCTCCGCCTACTCCGGCGTCCAGGGCACGGTCGACGGCACCCGGGCCTTCGTCGACTACACCCGCGTGCTCACGTCGTGGCGGATGCTGCCCTACATCGACCCCGGGCTGCCGATGTCCTACCTGCCTCGCGACTGGGCCGGCCGACCGGCGACCGAGCTGTTCTTCTGGTTCCACGACCACCTCGCGCAGGCAGCGCAGAAGCATGTGGTCGAGCTGTGCGAGGCACGGCGCGACTAGCTCAGAACACGCTGGTCGGCTGCCACGTGCCGTACACCGAACGCAGCACGTCAGCGATCTCCTCCACCGTCGCGTAGCTGCGCACCGCCGTCACGCACGCGGGCACCACGTTGTCGCCGCCCGCCGCTGCCTCACGCAGGGCCTCGAGGGCTGCTGTGACCGCCGCGGCGTCGCGCTGGGCTCGGATCCGCGCCAGTGACTCCACCTGGGCGAGCTCGCTCGCCGGATCGATGCCGAAGACCTCGAACGAGACCGGGTCGGACACGAAGCGGTTGACGCCGATCAACGGCTTCTCGCCGGAGTCGACGGCCAGAGCCTGCTCGTATGCGCTGTCGGAGAGGGCGTTGGCGAAGTAGCCCGACTCGATGCAGTTCAGGGCTCCGCCCCGCTGCTCGATCCGGTGCATCTCGTCCATGATGTCGCGCTCAAGCTGATCGGTCAGCGCCTCGAGCAGGTAGCTGCCGCCGAGAGGATCCACCAGGCCGGTGACGCCGGTCTCGAAGGCCACGATCTGCTGGGTGCGAAGGGCCAGGGTCGCCGCCGCCTCCGTAGGCACGCCGAGCGCCTCGTCGAAGGCGCACACGTGCATCGTCTGCACTCCTCCGAGCGCGGCCGCCAGGGCCTCGATGGACGTGCGGACCACGTTGTTGAGCGGCTGCTGGGCCGTCAGCGACGAGCCGGCGGTGAAGACGAAGATGCGCAACTGCTCCGACCGCGGGTCCGCAGCCGAGTAGGTCTCCCGCATCAGGCGGGCCCACACCCGGCGCGCCGCTCGGAACTTGGCGATCTCCGGCATGAAGTCCATGTTGCTCGACAGGAAGGTGAACAGGGTCGGCGCGACGTCGTCGACCGACAGCCCCCGAGCCGTGGCCGCATCGAGGTAGGCGCGGGCATTGGCGAAGGTGAACGCGATCTCCTGAACAGCACTCGAACCCGCCTCGCGGATGTGGTACCCGCTCATCGCGAGGGGGACCCAACGCGGGATCCGGCGCGCGACGTGCTCGATCACGTCCACCGAGAGCTTCAGGCCGGCGGCCGCCGGGAAGATCTGCGTCCCCCGGGCGAAGTACTCCTTGAGGACGTCGTTCTGGATGAACATGCCGAACGCGTTGGGATCGACGTCGCGCTTCTCCGCGAGCGCCTCGAACATGGCGGCCCACACGTAGCCGATGGAGTTGGCGGTCGTGCGCACCTGGCTGATGCGCTCCAACTCAATGCCATCCATGAGCACCTCGATGTCGGCGAGGCTGTCGATGGCCACGCCGACCTTGCCGACCTCCCCGCGGGAGAGCGCGTTGTCGGAGTCCAGCCCGATCTGTGTCGGCAGGTCGAGGGCCACGCTGAAGCCGGTGAGGCCCTGCGCCAGGAGGGACTTGAACCGCTCGTTGGTCTCAGCCGCCGTGCCGAAGCCGGCGTACTGGCCCATCGTCCACACCCCGGGATCGGCGGAGATTCCGCGCGTGTACGGGTACCGGCCCGGCTCCTCACTCACCACGCGCCTCCTTGTTGAGTTGCTCGCGCAGCACCTTCTTGGCGATTTTGCCCGTGGAGTTCAGCGGGAACTCGTCCACGATGCGGATGTCCTTGGGCTTCTTGTACGACGCCATGGTCGTGCGGCAGTGGTCGAGCACCTGCTCCGTGGTGACCGTGGCGCCGGGCAAGACGGTGAACAGCGCGGTCACGTGCTGGCCCCACTCCACGTCCTCCACGCCCACGACGGCAACCTCATGCACGCCCGGCACGGAGGCGATGACGTCCTCGATCTCGCGCGGATAGATGTTGTAGCCGCCGGAGATGATCATGTCGCCCTTGCGGTCGACGAGGTACAGCCGCTCGTCTGCATCTACGCGCCCGAGATCTCCGGTGTAGAGCCAGCCGTCGCGCACCGTCTTGGTCACGGTCGCCTCCTCCGCCGCCTGCCCGTAGTAGCCGCGCATGACGTGGTCGCCGCGTGTGATGACCTCGCCGATCTCGCCGACCGGCACATCCACGCCTGCCTCGTCCACGATGCGGACCTCGACCCCGTTGCAGGGGATGCCCGCGCTGGTGAGGACCTCGACATCGCCAGCGATCCCCCGGGCGTGGTCGTCCGGGCCGAGGACGGTGACGGGAGGAATCGCCTCGACCAGCCCGTAGTACTGCGCCATGTGGGGGGTGATGCGGTCGAAGCACTGGCGGATCTGCTCGGGCGGCATCGGCGCCCCGGCGTAGCCCAGCATCTGCAGGCCCGCCATGCGCTCCCGGGAGATGTCGGGCAGGGCGAGCAGTCGCGCCACCATGGTCGGCACCATCGCGGTGCCGGTGGCCCCGCGGTTCTCGAACGCATCGACGACGGCCTCGGCATCGAAGGATGGATGCACGATCTGGGTCGCCCCGAACGTGAAGCACGGGAGCACGAAGAGTCCGCTGGTGTGCGTGACCGGGCCGGCGTGCAGCCACGTCGTGCGATCGTCGGGGACCGTGCCGAAGAAGTCGGTGATCATGTTGTGCAGGCTCGCCATGCGGTTTCGGTGGGTGCGGATCGCACCCTTCGGGCGGCCCGTCGTCCCACTGGAGTAGTTGAGCGAGACGAGGGCATCCGGATCCACCGACAGCAGCAGCGGCTCCGCGCTCTGCTCTCCGAGGAAACGCTCGTACGGGATGGCGTCCGCTTCGCCATTGATGACGATGACGTGGTCGACGAGCGCGCGCACGTCGGCGGTGTCATCCCAGAACTTCGCGTCGAGGATCATTGCGCGAGGCGAGCAGTCGGTGGCGATGCGCACCCAGTCGCTCGGATGGAGCCGGTAGTTGAGTGCGACGCGGCACAGCCCTGCAGTGCTGATGCCGAGGTCGGTCTCGATGTAGGTGTTCTGGTTCGACTGAAGGTCGAGTACGCGGTCGCCCGTCTCCAGGCCCAGACTGCGCAGCGCGCGCGCGAGCTGCATGGCGCGCCCGCCCGTGCGCCCAAAGGTGCTCTCGCCCTCCGGCCCGATGAGCGCGATGCGGTCCCGGTAGCGGGACATCGAGCGAGCGACCAGGCGACCGACATCCATCTCAGTTCTCCTCTGCAGCGGGGGTCACGAACAGCGCGTCCAGGATCCAGCAGCCGTCGGGCAGCACAGTCACAGGATTGAGCTCGAGCTCGAAGCCCGCGGGCCACGATGCCACGCCATCGGCGACGCGCAGGATGAGATCGACGAGCGCCCGACGGTCGCCAGCCGGCTGGCCGCGCACGCCGGCGAGCAGGCGCCCCACCATGGTGGCATCCAGCATCTGCTCCACATCGCCCTCGGTCACGGGCAGCAGGCGCAGCGCGACGTCTGAGACGACCTCCGTCAACACTCCGCCGACGCCCACCGACAGCACAGCACCGAGGGGACTTCCGGTTACTCCGACGATGACCTCGGTGCCCTGCGGGACGAAGCGCTCCACGAGGACATCACCGCCGAGCTGCAGGAGTCGGGCGCAGACCGCCTCGGCGTCCGCCTCGGTGACATCGAGCGCCACCCCGCCCACATCGCTCTTGTGCCGAAGTCCCGGCACCTGTGCCTTGAGCACGGCACGGCCGCCGACCCCCCTCACCGCCCCGGCGGCCTCGGCCGGTGAGGTCACCACGACCGACTCCGGCACGCTCAGGCCCCCGGCCGCGAGGAGGGCCTTGACCTCCTTCTCGGAGGCATCCGCCGGTGGTACCGCCAGCGACGGGAAGGCGGCAGGTCGCGGCGCCTGCGGGCCGCAGGCACGATGCAGGGCCGCCAGCGCGGCGACCGCCCGCTCCGGTGTGGGATAGACGGGCACACCCGCTTCTGCGAGCAGCTGTGCCCCCTGCGGTGCGAGCGAGGCCGACCCGGTTCGCACGGCCACGACAGGCAGCTGCGTCGCAGCGCGCACCGCGCCCAGCGCCCGCGCGATGCGGGCGACGTCCTCGCCCACCAGCACTGCGAAGCAGGCCACGATGGCGTCGACCTGCGGATCCCGCGCAAGCCGCTCGAGGCACTCCTCGAACAGCCCGGGCTCTGCCATCACGGCAGCGGTGACATCAACCGGGTTCGTCGCGTTGCCGTACGACGGAACGATTCGCTCGAGGTCGGCGACGGTGGCGTCCGCCAGGCGGGCCAGGGACATGCCCTCGGCCTCCAGGGCGTCCGCTGCGAGGATGCCGCTTCCTCCCGAGGTCGTGATCACGCCGATCCGCGTGCCGCGCATCCGCGCACCGGTGGCGAGGAGCGCACCCACGTCGAGCAGCGCATCGATGTCGCGCACGCGGGCGATGCCCGCCGACGCCAGCGCCGCGTCGACGATCGCATCCGGTGCCGCAAGAGCGCCAGTGTGCGACGCCGCCGCCGTGGCACCCGCCGCGGAGCGCCCGGCCTTGACGATGGCGACGGGCACCTGCCCTGCAGCAGCGCGCAGTCGCGGCAGGTCGGCGAGCGACTCCACGTACATCAGCAGGGCGTCGATCGACGGATCGGCGGCGAGCGCGACCGCCACCTCGGCCGCCGTCACGTCGGCCTCGTTGCCCGTGGTCACCGCGACGCCGATCGGGACACCCCGCTCGAGCCCGAGCGAGAGCGTGCCGAAGCCCAGGGCGCCCGACTGGCTGACCAGGCCGACGCGACCGCTCGGCAGGGGCGTCGACGGCGAGGAGAACACGGGGGAGAACGACGCGACCACGTGCTGCGGGCCTCCGACGGAGCCGATGCAGTTCGGGCCGACCAGGCGCATGCCTGCGCCGCGCGCGATCTCGACGAGCTCGCGCTGCGCGACGGCTCCCTCCTCGCCCGCCTCAGCGAAGCCCGAGCTCATCACGATGCACACGCCCACGCCGGCATCGGCGCAGTCCTGCACGGCCTCGCGCACGGACCCGGCCGGGACCATGACGAGGGCGAGGTCGACGGGACTCGGGACATCGCGCATCGACGGGTACGCGGGCAGCCCGAGGATGCTCGCACTGCGGGGGTTCACCGGGTGGATCGCACCGTCATAGCCGTAGCGCTGCAGGTACTCGATCGGCAGCCGTCCCAGTGCTCCGGGGCGCTCCGTCGCACCGATCACGGCGATCGACGACGCGGCCCAGAGTGCCTGCAGGTCGCTCACGGCAGGAACGCGATCCCCTCGATCTCGACGAGGGCGGCGTCGTCCCACAGCCGGGTCACGCCGACGAGCGTCATGGCCGGATACTCACGCCCCACGAGCCGTCGCCAGACGCCGCCGAGCTCCCGGGCGTTTGCGCGGTAGTCGACCGGGTCGACGCTGAAGATCGTGACCTTGGCCAGGTGCTCGCCGCTGCCCCCCGCCGCACGCAGAGCCGTCATGAGGTTGCCGAGGGCGACCTCGAACTGCTCGACGATGCCCTCGCCCACGATCACGCCGTCGACGTTGAGTGCGGTCTGGCCCGCCAGCAGCACGGGCGTGCCGCCGGTGGCGAGGACGGCGTGCGAGAAGCCGATGGGCGGGGCGAGGTCGCCCGGGTTGATCCGCTCGATGCTCACGATTGCACGCTCCCGCCGTCGATGACGATGCCCTGCCCGTTGATGCCCCCTGTGTCGGCCACCAGCAGGTCGACCACCGAGGCCACCTCATCGGTGGTGATCAGTCGCTTGATGGGGTGCGCGTCCTCGAGGGTCGCGCGCGCGGTGGCCAGATCGACGCCGGTCTTCGCGACGATGGTCTCCAGCGACCGCGCGGTGAGCGGGGTGTCGACGTATCCGGGGCACACTGCGTTGACCGTGACCCCCGTGGTGGCCACCTCCATCGCGACCGACCGCACGACGCCGAGGATGCCGTGCTTCGCAGCGGCGTATGCGGTGATGTAGGGCGCACCGACCTTGGAGGCGATGCTCGCGACGACGACGATGCGCCCGAACCCGGCCTGCTTCATCGATGGCACAGCGGCACGGATGAACCGGAACGGCGCGGTGAGGTTCACGTCCATCATCTGCTGCCACAGCTCGTCGTCCGTGCGGTGGACGGGGGCCGAGATCGCCTCGCCCGCGTTGAGCACCAGGACGTCGAGGCCGCCCCAGGCGGACTCGACCTGAGCGACCAGCTGCTCCGGGGCCGCCGGGTCAGTGACGTCCGCGGGGAGCACCAGGGTCGGGACGGGGAGCTCGGCAGCGAGGGCCTCGAGGTCGCCGACGGTGCGCGCGGTCAGCGCCACGCGGTGCCCGTCGGCCGCCAGGTGCTCAGCGATGGTCCGCCCGATGCCGCGACTGGCCCCCGTCACCAGGCAGCGGAGAGCAGGGCGCCCGGCCATGGCCCACCCCTCCTCACGCGGCCATCACGAGGAAGGCCGCAGCCCCCTGGCGATTGCGCTAACTTGTCGATCGACAATAATACGCTACATGACTGGAGCCGTCCTCGTCGATGCCCGGCGGAGCGTCTTCGGACGGAACCGGGGTGGCCTGAGCCACCTGCGCCCCGACGACCTGCTCGCCACCGTCCTCACCGACCTCGTCGCCGCCCACCCGGGCCTCGACCCGGCCCGCATCGACGACATCGTCATGGGCGACGCCAACGGCGCGGGCGAGGACAACCGCAACGTCGCGCGCATGTCCGCCCTTCTTGCCGGCCTGCCCGTCTCGGTCCCCGGCGTGACGCTGAACCGGCTGTGCGGCTCCGGCGCGGAGGCCATCGTGCAGGCGGCGCGCGCCATCCGGGCCCAGGACGCCGAGATCATCGTCGCCGGCGGCGTGGAGAGCATGAGCCGGGCGCCGCTCGTCGTGCGCCGCGAGGACCTGCCCCTCGGGCCCGACACCCCCGCCGCGCAGACGACCGTCGGATGGCGGCTGGTCAATCCGCGCTTTCCGAGCCACTGGACCGACAGCCTTGGCGCCTGCGCCGAGCGAAGCGCCCACGAACTCGGCATCACGCGGGAGGAGCAGGACGAGTGGGCCCTGCGCTCGCACGAGCTCGCCGCATCGGCTTGGCACGATGGAGTTTTCGACGGCTTCGCGATCCCCGTGGCGGACCTCACCCAGGACGAGCCCATCCGCGCCGACACGACGCTGGAGAAGCTCGCGGAGCTGAAGCCGGCGTTCACCCCCGACGGCACGGTCACCGCGGGCAACTCCTCGCCCATCACCGATGGAGCCGTCGCCGCACTGCTGACCTCCGAGGACGTGGCCGCGGAGCTCGGCGCCGAGCCGATCGCCCACATCCGCGCGTCCGCCGTCGTCGCCGTCGAGCCCGACAGGTTCGCGAACGCACCCGTCCCGGCGATGCGCAAGCTGCTCGCCCGCACCGGGCTCAGCTACTCCGACATCGATGTGTTCGAGATCAATGAGGCCTTCGCTGCGATGGTGCTCACCGTGCTGCGCGAGGCCGACGAGATCGACGTCGCGAAGGTCAACCCGCACGGCGGCGCGATTGCCATCGGCCACCCCGTGGGCGCCTCAGCGGCCCGCGTCATCGTCGACACGGCACGAGACCTGCGCAGCCGAGGCGGCGGTCTCGGGATCGCCACGGCCTGCATCGGCGTGGGTTTGGGAATCGCAGTTCTCGTGGAGGCGACATGATCCGGGTCGAAGAGTTCACCGACATCACCTACACGGTTGACGACCACGTCGCCGTCGTCACGATCAACCGCCCGGACCGCTACAACGCCCTGCGCGGCCGGACGGTCGATGAGCTCATCTATGCGTTCCGCTACGCCTGGGTCGACTCCGAGGTCGGCGCCATCATCCTGACGGGCGCCGGCGACAAGGCCTTCTGCAGCGGAGGCGATCAGAAGGAGCGCGCCGCCACCGGCGGGTACGGCGAGACCGAGATCGGCATGTTCGAGGTCGAGCGCCTGCACCGCCTCGTGCGCGAGGTGCCCAAGCCGGTCATCGCCGCGGTGAACGGCTTCGCGATCGGCGGCGGCCATGTCCTCCACGTGCTGTGCGACGTGTCGCTGGCGTCCTCCACCGCCCGGTTCGGTCAGGTCGGGCCTCGGGTCGGGAGCTTCGATGCGGGCTTCGGCACCGCCTACCTCGCCCGCGTCGTCGGCGAGAAGCGCGCACGCGAGATCTGGTTCTTCTGCGATCAGTACGACGCCGCGACCGCCGAGCGCTGGGGCCTGGTCAATCGCGTCGTCGAGCCCGACGAGCTCATGCCTCTGGCAATGGAGTGGGCACGCAAGGCCTGCGCCCTGTCTCCCACGGCGCTGAAGACGCTCAAGCACTCGTTCAACGCCGATACCGACCACATCGTCGGCATCCAGGCGCTCGCGTTCGACGTGCTGGACCTCTACGTCGACACCCCCGAGGCCAAGGAGGGCGGCGCGGCCTTCATCGAGAAGCGCCCGCCGGACTTCGGGCCGTTCCGCTAGCCGACAGCTGCAGCCACCAGCGCCCCCGAGCCGCCGCCCACGCCGCCGCCCGGCCACGTCCCGGCACCGCAGACGAACAGCCGGTCGACCGGCGTCCGATGCCGCCACCAGCCCGGCACCGGCCGCAGGAAGAAGAACTGCGCCGGATGATGGCTGCCGCCGAGCGAGTCCCCGAGCACGAGGTTGGCATTGGCGCGCTGGAGATCGGCGGGCGTGAGGACCTTGCGCCCGAGGATCCGGGAGCGCAGCCCCGGCGCGTACTGCTCGATCTTGTCGATCACCCCGTCGGCGTATGCCTCACCGATCTCGTCCCACGAGCCCTCGCGCGGGTGCAGCGGCAGCACCCGGACCTGCACCCACAGCACGTGCTTGCCCTCCGGCGCCCGGCTCGGATCGCTGACCGTCGGCTGGCCGACGACGAGGGTCGGCGAGTCGGGCAGGAGCCCGGCGGCCGCCTGCGTATAGGTCATCGCCATGTCGTCGAGGTAGGGCCCGATGTGCACGTAGTTGAAGTCGCGGGCGCCCTCGGCGGTCCAGGCCGGCAAGTCGTCCAGCGCAAGGTGGATCATCATCGTCGCCAGGCCCGGGCGGAACGTCTCGGCCCGCGCCACATCGGGCCGGGACCGCTGGTCCTCGGGCAGCAGCGCCGGGACCAGCCGCGGATTGACGTTGGCGATGACGCCGCGCGAGGCCCGGTACTCCGCCCCCTGGGCGGTGCGCACGCCCACGGCACGTCCGCTCTCGACGATGATCTCGGTGACGCGCTCATTGCAGGCGACGCGACCGCCGGACTCCTCGATCACGCCGACGAGCGCGTTGATCATGGTGCTCGCGCCCCCCTGGCCGATCACCATGCCGAACAGCTGCCCGCCGATCGTCTCGAGGAAGGAGAAGAGGGCACCGCCAGCGAGGTCCGGCGCGAAGTCCAGGTGCATGCCCCAGGACGCCATGAGGGCGCGCGTCCGCGGCGACTCGAAGTGCTCCTCGGTGAAGGCGCGCGTCGACGACAGCGCAAGCTTGGCGATCTCGAGCACCCCGGTGGTGCCGAACTGCCGACGCGCCTTCCACATCGTCGTCATGAGCGAGCGCGACGGCATCTCAGCGCCGAGGACACCGATCAGGGTGGGGGCCACCTGGCCCAGATACTCCGTCAGCTCCTGCCACGCGCGGACGTCCTCGGGGGCGACCGCAGCGACGTTGGCGACCGTGCGTTCGACATCGGCCTCCACACCGAGCATCGAGCCGTCGGGGAAGACTGAGCAGAACGGCTTGGCCGAGGGCACCAGCGCGAACCCGTGCGCGGCCAGTCGCTCACCGAGAGCGGCCACGACCGGTCCACCGGCGAACAGGCCGAGGTTCATGGCGAAGAGGTCGTGGCGGAATCCCGGCAGCGTGACCTCGGCGGTCTGGACCGCACCGCCCGGGACGGGATTGGCCTCGAGCACCAGCACGCGTCGGCCCTTGGCTCCCAGCAGCGCCGCAGCGGACAGCCCGTTGACTCCGGCGCCGATGACGATGGCATCGAGTTCCATGGCCGGATCATATGGAGAACTGACGACCGACACACCGGCGATATACGGTGAGACTGGAGGTGCTCATGGAGCAGCGCGACGTCGTCATCATCGGCAGCGGGATCAACGCCCTCGTCGCCGGAGCCCTGCTGGCCCGTGCGGGATGGTCGGTCACGCTGTGCGAGCGCAACGCCCATCCCGGCGGCGCCATCTGGACGTCGACCGAGCACGTGCCCGGCTTCACCATCGAGCTGCTCTCCAGCTGGCACCCTCTCTTCGTCGGTGGCCCCGCCTACGGCGCACTCGCCGACGATCTTGCCGCGCGCGGCCTGGAGTACGTCAACACCGAGCTGCCCACCGGGGTCGTGTGCGCCGACGGCAGTGCCGTGCTGTCGTCCAACCCCGAGATCACGGCGGCCCAGATGGCCGAGCTCGGCGACCTCGAGGCCTGGACCGCACTGATGACCGACTTCGGCAGCAAGGCCGACCTCGCGTTCGGCCTGCTCGGCACCGACTTCTGGCGTCGCTCGGCCTGGAAGTTCGGCTGGAAGGCCTACCGCCGCCTCGGGCGCGACGGCCTGGCCGCCAGTGGCGCCGACCTGCTCGAGCCCGCCGCACCCTGGGCCGAGCGCACGTTCAGCTCACCCGTGACCCGGGCGCTGCTCACCCCGTGGGCACTGCACAACGGGCTCGGCCCTGACGACGCCGGCAGCGCCTTCATCACCACCGTCATCGGTGCCGCGATCGCGATGGGCGGGATGCCCGTGCCCGTCGGCGGTGGTCGCAGCCTGGTCAGCGCGCTCGTGTCGATCATCGAGGACAACGGCGGGACAGTGCTGTGCGGCGCGGACGTAGCGAAGGTGACGGTCACGGGCAACCGGGCCACCGGTGTCGTCCTCGCCGACGGCACCGCGATCGGCGCCAGGCGTGCGGTGCTCGCCTCGGTCACCCCGCCCGCGCTCTACGGCACCCTTGCCCCCGAGGCCGACGCCGCGCGCCGGGCCGCAGCAGAACGCTTCCGCTTCGGTCGCGCGGGCTTCCAGATCCACATCGCGCTGCGCGAGCCGCCGCGCTGGACGGGTGATCCGCGGATGGCAGGCACCGCCCTCGTGCACATCCTCGACAGCATGGACTCGCTGTCGGAGTCGGTCAACGCGGCCAACCGCGGCCTGCTCCCCCGGCGCCCGACCATCGTCGTGGGCCAGCCCGCCACGGTGGATCCCTCGCGCGTGCCGGAGGGCCAGGGCTTGCTGTGGATCCAGCTCCAGGAGAATCCGCGGCACGTCCTCGGCGACCTCGCGGGCGAGATCGACCCCGGCGACGGCACCTGGACGCCTCAGCTGCGCGATGCCTACGCCGACCGCGTCATCACAATCCTCGAACGGCACATCACCAACATCCGGAGTGCCGCGATCGCGCAGTTCGCGCTCGGTCCCACCGATCTCGAGGCGATGAACGTCAACCTCGTCGGCGGAGATCCTTACGCGGGCGACTGCCGGGTCGACCAGTACGCCCTGTGGCGGCCGCTCGCGACGGCCACCGGTCACGACACCGGCATCGAGGGGCTCTGGCAGATCGGCGCGTCGACGCACCCGGGCCCGGGCCTCGGTGGAGGCTCGGGCTTCCAGGTGGCGTCGCGCCTGCTGCGGACCTGATCCCTGCAGGTCCAGCCGCTGCGGGACTAGCGCGCGACCAGCGCCAGGACCCGGCAGGGACTGCCCGAGCCCTTGACGATCGGCAGCGGAGCCGCGATCACGACCGCGCCGCTCGCCGGCAGCTTGTCGAGATTGCGCAGCTGCGTCAGGCCGTACTTGTTGGCGCCCATGAACATCGCGTGGCACGGGAACGGCGGGTCGAACGCGAAGGCGCCACCGGCATCGGTGCCGACGGTCTCGACCCCCCAGCCGAGGATGTCGGTGCTCTCGGCCAGGTAGCGCGCCGCCTCGGGCGTCACGCCGGGGGTGTGCGGACCGTTCTCGTCGGCGTTGGCGAACGCCGCCGGATCGTCGCCGTACTGCGACCAGCCCGTGCGGAACAGAACCCAGGCGTGCTCAGGCAGCGGGCCGTTCTCGGCCTCCCACGCCTTGACGTCGTCGAGCGAGAGGCAGTAGTCCGGGTTCGCGGCCACCTCAGCGGTCTTGTCGATCACCACGGCGGGCCCGACGAGGCGCTGGGCAGGAACCTGGCTGACGTCATCGAGATCCTTGCCCGTCACCCAGTGGTTCGGGGCATCGAAGTGCGTGCCCGTGTGCTCGCCGGTGCGGAAGTTGTTCCAGTACCAGGCAGGCCCGCGATCGTCGTAGCGGCTGATCTCCTCGAGTTCGAAGACGGCCGTCTGGCCCATCTCCGGCGGCAGCGCGAGGATCGGTGTCCCCGAGTGCAGCGGCGAGGTGAGGTCGATGACCTGCACCGAACCGTCGACGAGTCCTGCGGCGAGCTTCGCAAGGTCGGACATGCGACTTCCTTTCCTGGGGCGTTCGCCCATTGTCTCCTCGGGCGTTCGCCCATTGTTGTGGCCTAGGAGTGCGGCCGCCAGCGCTTCGGTCGATTGACTGACGTGCTCTGCGGAACGAGCTCGAGCCGCGGCTTGGGGTCCTCCGCACGACCGGCAGGAGGCTTCCAGCTGCCGCCGACGTACGGCAGCGGCCACGGCACCTGAACGCCCTGGTCGGCTGCGGCATGCAGGGTCCACTGCGGGTCGTACAGGTGGGGGCGCCCGATCGCGCACAGGTCGGATCGGCCTGCGGCGATGTTCGTGTTGACGTCGTCCCACGAGCTGATCGCACCCACGGCCATGGTGTCGATGCCGACGATGTTGCGGATCCGGTCGGAGAACGGCGTCTGGTAGGAGCGGCCGTACAGGGGCTTGGCATCGGGCGTGGTCTGCCCGGAGGACACGTCAATGACGTCGGTTCCGTGATCCTTGAAGGCACCGGCGATGGCGAGCACGTCGTCGAAGGAGATGCCATCGGGTACCCAGTCGGTGGCCGAGATGCGCACGAACATCGGGCGGTCTTCCGGCCAGGCGGCGCGCACCGCATCGAAGACCTCGAGCGGGTACCGCAGCCGGTTCTCCAGCGAGCCGCCGTACTCGTCGGTGCGCTGGTTGGACACCGGGGTCAGGAAGCTGGACAGCAGGTAGCCGTGCGCGCAGTGCAGCTCAAGGACGTCGAAACCTGCTCGCGCCGCGCGCTGGGCCGTCTCGACGAACTGGTCGAGCACCTCCTGCATGTCGGCCCGGGTCATCTCGGCCGGTACCTGACTGTGTGGCAGGTAGGGCAGGGGCGACGGGCCCAGGATCGGCCAGTTGCCCTCGTCGAGCGGCTGGTCGATGCCGTCCCACATGAGCTTCGTCGAGCCCTTTCGACCGGAGTGGCCGACCTGGATGCCCATCTTCGCGAAGGTGGTGTGGCCGAAGTCGACGATGCGTTTCCAGGCCCGCTCCTGCTCGTCGTTCCACAGTCCGCCGCACCCGGGGGTGATGCGACCCTCGGCTGACACGCAGACCATCTCGGTCATGACCAGGCCGGCGCCGCCGAGCGCCTTGCTGCCGAGGTGGACGAGATGGAAGTCACCGGGAACGCCGTCGACGCACGAGTACATGTCCATGGCGGACACCGCGACTCGGTTCGGCAGGAGCACGCCCCGCACCTGGTACGGCAGGAACATCGGCGGCACGCTGGCCGTGCCCGCAGGCACACGACCGCGCGCGATCTCGTGCTCGAGCAGCCAGTCGTCGACCTGGCGGACGAAGGAGGGGTCGCGCTCCTGCAGGTTGCCGTACGTGATGCGACGGCTGCGGGTCATCAGGTTGAACGCGAACTGCACCGGGTCCTGCCCCGAGTACTGCGACAACTCCTCGAACCACTCCAGGCTGGCCTGTGCTGAGCGCTGCGTGCTCTTGATGACGGGGCCGCGCTCCTGGTCGTAGGCCTTCAGGGCTGCCTCGACCGTGGGCTGCTCCCGCACGCAGGCCGCCAGGGCGAGCGCGTCCTCCATCGCGAGCTTGGTACCGGAGCCGATGCTGAAGTGGGCCGTGTGCGCAGAGTCGCCCATCAGGACGAGGTTGCCGTGCACGAGCGTCTGGTTGCGGATCGTGCGGAAGGCGACCCACTTGCTGTTGTTGGCTACGAGCGAGTGACCCTCGAGCACGTCGGCGAAGACCTCCTTGATCTTCGCGATGCTGGCCTCATCGCTCACACCCGGCGGCAGCGACGCCGGATCGACGGCGTCGAACCCGGCAGCACGCCAGACGTCCTCGTGCATCTCGACGATGAAGGTGCTCATGTGTGCGTCCATCGGGTACGCGTGCACCTGCATCACGCCGTAGGGGGTGTTGCGGATGAAGAACTCGAAGGCTTCGAAGACGAGGTCGGTGCCCAGCCACATGTACTTGCACACCCGCGGATCCACCGTCGTGCCGAACTCCTGCGCGAACTGCTCGCGCACCGCGCTGTTGATGCCGTCGCACGCGATGACGAGGTCGTACTCGGCCATCAGCTGCTCGACGGGCGGGGCCTCGGTGCTGAAGTGGATAGGGACGCCGTGGTCATGCGCGCGGCCCTGCAGGACATGCAGCAGCTCCTTGCGGCTCATCGCCGCGAAGCCGTTGCCCGCGACCGTGAAGCGGACCCCGTCGATGTCGACGTCGACGTCGTCCCAGTAGGCGAAGGAGCGGCCCATGTCCGCGAAGACGGAGGGGTCGGAGGCCCGGATGCCGCTGAGGGTCTGGTCGCTGAAGACCACGCCGAACCCGAAGGTGTCGTCGGGGGCGTTGCGCTCCCACACGGTGATGTCGGTCGAGGGGTCGAGCTGCTTGATCAGGCTGGAGAAGTACAGGCCGCCGGGGCCACCACCGATGACCGCGATCCGCATTGGCGCTCCCCTCACGGCCTCAGAGTATCTCGCGTATTTGTGACTGTCGACAATAGTACGGTATATCTGGTCGGGCAGATAGGCATCCGGAGCCCATCGCGACCTCGTGCGGGAGGATGAACCATGCGGTTCACCGGAAGGGTCGCCCTCGTCACCGGGGGTGGCGGCGGGCTCGGCCTGGCCATCGCCGAAGCCCTGGGGCGCGAGGGGGCCTCCGTCTGGCTTGTCGACGCCAGCGAGCAGGCCCTCACGTCAGGGCTGCAGCACCTCCAGGCGGCGGGGATCCCCGCCCGCGGCGCTGTCGTCGACGTCCGCGACCCCGACGCCGTGCGCGAGTCCGTCGACGCCGCAGCCGCGCAGCTGGGGGGCCTGAACGTCCTCGTCGCCGCAGCCGGCGGATCACTGGGAACGCCCCGCGATCTCGAGGACATCTCGCCCGCCGACCTCGACCTGGTCATCGACGTGAACATCAAGGGCACCTACCACTGTGCGGTGGCCAGCGTGCCCCACATGCGCGCCGCGGGCGGCGGCTCGATCGTCACCTTCTCCTCCATCGGTGGACGCAGCACGAGCCCGGTCACCGGCATCCCCTACGCCGCGGCCAAGGCCGGCATCCTGGGCCTGACCCGGCGCCTCGCCCGCGAGGTGGGCCCCGACGGCATCCGCGTCAACGCCATCGCCCCCGGGCTGTTCCTCACCGGTCGGCTGCAGGGCATGTTCGATGCCATGAGCGAGCATGACCGTGACGAGGTTCTCGACTCCATCCCGCTGCGGCGGATGCCCGCGATCAGCGAGTGCGTCGATCCAGTGCTGTTCCTGGCCAGTGATCAGTCGTCGTACATCACCGGTGCGGTGCTCGACGTCAACGGCGGCCGCTTCATGGCCGGCTGATCGAGCCGAACTCCTCCAGCGTCAGCCGAGGCACGTCGCGAATCTCCCCCAAACTGCTCCACTGGCTGCCGCCCAGGCGGGCGACCGGGTCCAGCCGCGTCGCCTCGAGGACATCGCCCTCGAAGGCGTCCTCCGTGATCGCAATGTGGACGACCTCCCCGAGCACGAGGATGGCGTTGCCCACCTCGCGCAGCTCGATGCAGCGGCACTCCAGCGCATACGGGGACTCAGCCACGCGCGGCGGCCGGACCCGCGCACTCGGCTCGCGCGTCAGGCCGATCTCGTCGAACTCGCTGACGCCGTGCGGGAACTCGACGCTGGTCAGGTTGATCTCGTCGATCATCGACGCCGGTGACCCGCACACCACGAACTCCCCGACCGCGCGGATGTTGCGCACGGTGTCCTTCTCGCCGATCGAGGCGATCATGACAACGGGCGGCCTGGTGCTCACCACCTGGTAGAACGAGTGGGGCGCGAGGTTGTCGACTCCCTCATCGGACACCGTGGACACCCAGGCGATCGGCCGGGGAGTCACCAGCGCACCGAGCAGTGGGTAGACCGCCGACGATCCGGCGGGGTCGATCTCCCGGCGCTGAGTCACGTCACCTGCCTACCACCTACCGTGGCAGGCGGACACCCTTGGCCTCGAGGCGCGGCAGGACCTCCTGCGCGAAGTACGGCAGCTCCTCCGCGTAGTCCAGGAACGACAGCGTCATGCCCGAGAAGCCCGCCTTCGCGAAGCGCTCGATCTCGTCCGCGACGTCGTCCGGCGTGCCGATGATGGGGCAGGTGCCGTGCCCGGCCGCGAAGCGACCGCGGAACATCTCCAGCATCTCCGGCGTGAAGGACTGCGCGTGCATGCCCTGGAGCCGCATGAGGTTGTCGACGGCATCCCAGTCCGCGTTGTCGTCGGCGTACCACTTGAGGAAGTCCTCAGCCTCCTTGCGGGTGGGGCGCACCACGCAGTGGCCGAGGGTGAAGTAGCCCATCGTGCGCTGGAACTGGTCCTTCGCGAGCTTGGTGTACTCGGTGACGACCCCGGCGCCGTCCTCGGGGCCACCGACGATGGTGAAGCCGAAGTTCGCGTTTCGCGCCGCGTAGGCCCGGCCCTGGACGGATGAGCCTGCGTTCAGGATCGGCAGCGGCCCGTCGTAGGGCTTGGGCAGGCTCTCGACATGCTTGAGATGGAAGAACTGCCCGTCCCAGTCGAACTGGCCCGGCGTGGTCCAGATCTTCAGGATGACGTCGAGCCACTCCTGCGCGAGCGCATAGCGGTCGTTGTGGTCCTGCGGGAGGTCCATGCCGAAGGTCTCGTACTCGGGCTGGTTCCAGCCGGCCACGACGTTGATGCCCGCGCGGCCGTGCGAGATCTGGTCGACGGTCGCCATCTGCTTGGCCACCACGATCGGATGGTTGAACGCCGTGTGGACCGTGGCGAAGACGAAGATGCGCTTGGAGTTCGCGAGCAGGCCCGCCGCCCAGGTGATCGGGTCGAGTACGCCCTCGTGGAAGTTGGTCTCGCCCCCGTAGCCGATCCAGCGCGCGATGGGGAGCAGGAAGTCGATGCCCACCTCGTCGGCGATCCGGACCAGTCGCAGGTTGTCGTCCCAGCTGCCGGTCCAGCGGTCGGCCACCTTGGTGACCGCCATGCCGGATGAGCAGTTCGACGAGAACAGGCCGAGCTTGAAGTCCCTGCCGTCCAGGATGGCCTTGGTCATGTCTCCTCCTTCTGGGTGCTGAGGGCCACTATCGGGCAGCCGGGCCCGAGGATCTATCCACTTTGCGCAGATAGTTATCCAGATCAGACCGCGACGACGGGATTCCGGAGGGTCCCGATGCGCTCGATCGAACACTCAACGACGTCACCGGGCTGCAGGAAGGTGGGCGGGTCCATGGCCGCGCCCACGCCCTGGGGGGATCCGGTCGCGATGACGTCGCCGGGCTCGAGGGTCATGCCCGCCGTGATGTCGGCGATGAGCACCGGGATCCGGAACAGCATGTGCCGCGAGTTGCCGTTCTGCCGCTGGTCCCCGTTGACGGTCAGCCGGAGCTGCAGGGTGTGGGGATCGCCGATCTCGTCGGCGGTGACGATCACTGGCCCGAAGGGCGCGAAGCTGTCCTGGCCCTTGGAGTAGAACCACTGGCCGGAGCGGCGCTGATCGCGGGCGCTGATGTCGTTGACGATGCTGTAGCCGAACACGTAGTCCATGGCATCGTCGGCGGAGACCTCCAGCGCAGTCCGACCCATGACCACGGCCAGCTCGCACTCCCAGTCCAGCTGCTGCGTGAGCGCCGCATTGTGGCGGATCGGCTGGTCGGGGCCCACGATGGCGGTGCCGGGCTTGCTGAACAGCACAGGCCGATCCGGCAGTTCCTTGGCGGTGTCGAGCGTCCGGCTGGACTCCTCGACGTGCTCGACGTAGTTCAGGCCGACCCCCACGACCTTGCCCGGGCGCAGCGGCGCGTGCAGGCGGATGGCTGCCGGGTCGAAGGTCGCGCCCTCCGACCAAGCGGTCGTGGACGCCAGCGCCTCACGGACCGCGTCGTGCAGGACCGACCCCGCGTTGATGAAGTCGATCATGGTTGGGGGGACGTCGACGAGACCCGACAGTCCCGTCACGAGGTCGACGACCGTCGACTCGTCGACGAAGGCCCCCAGTCGCGGCCGGGGGTCGGCGTCGATCGAGAAAGTGCACAGTCGCATGGCTAGTCCTCCTGCTGGGATTCCACGGGTGATTCGGGCGTTGACGTACGGGTGATCGCCTCGAACTCCGCGTCCTCGAACGCGAGTGCAGTGGCGGGGCGACGATTGACTCGCAACGAGAACACGTCGAAGCGGTTGTAATGGCCGATGATGTCGTGCATCTGCTTGGCCTGGATGCAGCGGTTGAGGTCGATGTCGGCATAGACGATGCCCTCGTCGTCGATCAGGGCGTCCCCGATGAGCCGGCCGTCCGGGCCCACGATGCAGCTCACGGCAGAGTGCCGGCGACTGAGCAGCCGCCGGGACTCAGCATCGTGCGCGACCACGTCGATGACCGACGGCGTCAGGGCCGAGCAGGACACCACCGTGAACACCTTGCCCTCGAACGAGTGGGCCATCGCGCGCACCTTGATCGCCTCGACCATGTCGTAGTCCTCAGGAGCCGTGGGGAGGGCGATGTAGTTGGCGGTGTGCACGTTCTCGCCCTGCGCCAGCAGGGCGAAGCGCGCGAGGGTGTTGGTGTTCTCACCGCAGGCGAGGCCGCCCAGACGTCCAATCGTCGTGTCGTACACGCGCAGCGAGCTGCCGTCGCCTCCCGCCCAGGTGAGCTTCTCGGCCCAGGTGGGGACCAGCTTGCGGTGCGTCCCCAGCACCTCGCCCGTGTCGGAGATGAAGACCAGCGTGTTGTAGAGCGTGCCCATCGAGTACGGGTCGCGCTCATTGACGCCCATGACGACGAAGGCACCAGCGGCCCGTGCGGCGGCGCACAGGCGGTCGATGTGCGGGCCCGGGATGTCGACCGCGGCCTTGAAGAGCCGCTCGAACCACGGGCTGCCGGCGATGGGGGTCATCGTCCAGTTCCAGTACGGGTACCCGGGCACGAACACCTCGGGGAAGACGACCAGCTGCGCGCCGGCGGTGGCCGCCTCGGCGATCAGGGAGCACGCCTTGTCGACGGTCGCATCGGTGTCGAGGAAGACGGGCGCGGCCTGCACGGCTGCGGCCCGGAATCGGGGATAGTCCATGGCTCGCTTTCGACGGTCGGACCGTAGCACCCGCTCAGGCCGGGCAGTAGGCTCACCCGGGTAATCGGGACGTGAGCGGGCGAGGCTGCGATGACACGACAGATGGACGACTCGGCGATCGGGCGGGCGCGCGTCGCCGAAACCCCCGAGCTGGAGGAGTACTACGCACGGCTCGAGAAGCTGGGCACCGGGGCGCTGTGGACCGTCGCCAACGAGATCGAGCCGTGGTACCCCCAGCCCCGGTCCATCCCCATGCTGTGGCGCTACTCGGAGATGCGGCCCCTCGTCGTGGAGTCGGCCTCACTGGTCCAGGGCGATGACGCCGGCCGCCGGGTCGTCTACCTCGTCAACGACGAGCGCAAGGACGTCAAGGCCGCGGTGGGGCTGCTCTACAGCGGCATCCAGATCATGAACCCGGGCGAGTCGATGACCGCCCACCGGCATGCCGCCTCCGCCCTGAGGTTCGTCATCGAGGGCACGGGCGCCTGGACCATCGTCGATGGCGACCGGCTCGTGGTCGGGCCGAACGACTTCGCCATTACCCCGAACGGCACCTGGCACGAGCACGGCAACGAGGCCTCCGACAACTTCGTCATCTGGCAGGACGGCCTCGACATTCCGCTCGTCAACGCCCTCGACGCGAACTTCTACGAGGTCCATCCGGACCTCTACCAGGTGCCCGGACGAGTGCCCAACACGTCGATCCTCACGCACGGGAGCGGCATCCTGAAGCCGGACCGGCGCACCTGGACCAAGGCCTACTCCCCGCTCCTGGGCTACCCATGGGCGCAGACGCGCGAGGCGCTCGTCAACCTCGGCCGAGTCAGCGACGGCACCGACTACGACGGCGTGATCATGGAGTACGTCAACCCGGTGACCGGCGGCTCGGTGATGCCCACCATGGGCGCGCACATGCAGATGCTCAAGCCCGGGCAGGCGACCAAGGCCCACCGGCACACCGGCTCGGTCGTCTACCACGTGGCCGAGGGGCGCGGGCACTCGATCATCGCCGGGACGCGGTTCGACTGGCAGGAGCACGACATCTTCTGCGTGCCGTCCTGGGCCTGGCACGAGCACGCCAACGACGATCCCGACAACCCGGCCTTCCTGTTCTCGTTCAATGACTTCCCGATGATCACCTCGCTCGCCCTGCACGCCGAGGAGGAGTACGGAGCCACGGGCGGGCACCAGGACGTCGGGTGACCCCCGGGGGTAGCGCAGGTCACATTGCACCGCGGCGGGCACTCCTCCATCATGAGTCGGTGACGGGAGGCAGGCATGGCTGAGCGCTCATTCGCCGCCGAGGTCCAGGAGCTCAGGCTGGGCGCGGGCGAGGAGTTCCGGGGCGAGGGCATCCTCGCCGTCACCAAGGCACTCCTGCAGTCCGGCGTCGCGTACGTGGGCGGCTACCAGGGCGCTCCGATCTCCCACCTGATGGATGTCCTCGGCGATGCCCAGGACATCCTCTCCGAGCTCGGCATCTACTTCGAGAACAGCGCGTCCGAGGCCACCGCCGGCGCCATGCTGGGCGCCTCCGTCCACTACCCCCTGCGCGGCGCGGTCACCTTCAAGTCCACCGTGGGGTTCAACGTCGCGTCTGATGCTCTCGCAAACCTCGCCTCAGGCGGGGTACGGGGCGGCGCCCTCGTCATCATCGGTGAGGACTACGGCGAGGGCTCCAGCATCATGCAGGAGCGCACGCACGCCTTCGCGATGAAGTCGCAGATGTGGCTGCTCGACCCGCGCCCCAACCTGACGGCGATCGTCGACATGGTCGAGAAGGGGTTCGAGCTCTCCGAGGCGAGCAACACCCCGGTGATCCTCGAGCTGCGCCTGCGCTCCTGCCACCTGCACGGATCCTTCATCGCCAAGGACAACCGGCGCCCGTCCATGACGGTGCGCGAGGCGGTCGAGAACCCCGAGCGCGACCTCAGCCGCATCGTGCTGCCGCCGATGAACTTCGCCCACGAGCAGGAGAAGCTGAACAAGCGCTGGCCCGCTGCCGTGAAGTACATCAAGGACAACCAGCTCAATGAGTTCGTCAAGGAGAAGGACGCCGATTTCGGCATCATCCTTCAGGGCGGCCTGTTCAACAACGTCAATCGCGCCCTCGAGCTCCTCGGCCTTTCCGATGCCTTCGGCGACAGCCAGGTGCCGCTCTACATCATGAACGTCACATATCCCGTCGTCGACGACGAGGTCGTCCGCTTCTGCGAGGGCAAGCGTGCGGTGCTGCTCGTCGAGGAGGGGCAGCCCGACTACATCGAGCAGAACATCCAGGCGATCCTGCGTCGCAACGATGCGACCGCGAAACTGCACGGCAAGGACCTGCTCCCGGTCGCCGGCGAGTACACCCCGGCCGCCGTGACGAAGGGCGTGCACGCCTTCATCGCGAAGTACGCCCCGCACCTGATCGCGGATCGGCAGGCCCCGGTCGTGACACTCCCCCATGACGACCCGCGCAGCCCCTTCGCGCCCCGCATCAAGCCCGAGCTCGTGCAGGGGCGCCCCCCGGGCTTCTGCACCGGGTGCCCCGAACGGCCGATCTTCGCCGCGCTGACGCTCGCCCAGCGCGAGGTCGGGGAGCACTACGTGAGCGCCGACATCGGCTGCCACCTGTTCTCCATCAATCCGCCGTTCAACATCGGCGCCACCACGATGGGCTACGGGCTGGGCTCGGCCGCCGCCTCGGCACTCAACGGCAGCGGTGCGATGAGCCGTCCGATCGCCGTCATGGGCGACGGCGGCTTCTGGCACAACGGCCTGACCAGCGGCGTCGGCAATGCCGTGTTCAACGAGAACGATCAGCTCCTCGTGATCGTCGACAACAACTACAGCGCGGCCACCGGCGGCCAGGATGTGCTCTCCTCCAAGGGCGAGTCGCGTAACCGCTCCCTGAAGCACCCGATCGAGAAGGCCGTGCGCGGCGTGGGCGTCAAGTGGGCCCGCACGATGACGAACACCTTCAAGGTCGACGAGATGCGCGACCTGTTCAAGGAGGCGCTCACGACCCCGGAGAAGGGCCCGAAGGTCATCGTCGCCCAGAGCGAGTGCACCCTCAACCGGATGCGCCGCGAGAAGCCGGCGATGGCCAAGGCGATCAAGGACGGCAAGCGCGTCGTGCGCGAGCGTTTCGGCGTCGACCCCGACACCTGCACCGGCGATCACTCCTGCATCCGCATCTCCGGCTGCCCGTCGCTGACGATCACCGACAACCCCGATCCGCTGCGCAAGGACCCGATCGCCACCGTCACCAGCAGCTGCGTCGGCTGCGGCCTCTGCGGTGAGAACGCGCACGCCGCTGCACTGTGCCCGTCCTTCTACCGAACCGAGATCATCAGCAATCCCACCCGCTGGGACCGCACCAAGCAGTGGTTCCGCACCCGGTGGATCGGCTTCCTCCAGCGCGGCATCGAGCGTCGGCTCGAGGGGATCTCCGCATGACCGCCGAGGCGCCGGAGCGGCCCGCCACCCCTGCCCTGACGCGGCCCATCACGATGGCGATCCTCGCGATGGGCGGTGAGGGCGGCGGCGTGCTCGCCGACTGGATCGTCGCGCTCGCGGAGGACAACGACTGGTTCGCGCAGAGCACTTCGGTGCCCGGCGTCGCCCAGCGCACTGGCGCCACGGTCTACTACGTCGAACTGCTGCCCAGGGCCGGCAGTAACGGCCGGTACCCCGTCCTCGGCACCATGCCGACGCCCGGCGAGGTCGACATCGTCGTGGCCTCCGAGCTGATGGAGGCCGGCCGCTCGGTGCTCCGCGGCTTCGCCACCCCCGACCGCACCACCCTCATCGGCTCGACCAGCCGCACCTATGCGATGCCCGAGCGCACCGCGATGGGCGAGGGCCGCATCGACTCCGCGGAGCTGATCGCCGCCGCCGAGGGCTCGAGCAGGCGCTTCATCCGCGGCGACTTCGGCCGCATCGCCGACCAGACCGGCAGCGTGATCAGCGCGGTGCTCTTCGGCGCCATCGCCGGCGCCGCTGTGCTGCCCTTCACCCGCGAGCAGTTCGAGGACGCCATCCGGGCCGGCGGCAAGGGCGTCGAGCCCAGCCTGCGGGCCTTCGGCGAGGGCTTCCGGGTCGCCGCCGCCCCGCCCGCGGTCGACATTCAGATCGGGGTGCGCCCACCCGATCCGAATGCCCCCGATCCCCAGGTGCTGCGCCAGGCGCAACAGGACCCGGCATCGCTCGTCGGCTCCCGCCTGAAGTCGCAGGCCGCGCGCATCGCCCAGATGACGGTCGAGTCGCGGCTCGTGCTCGTCGAGGGCATCAAGCGCACCGCCGAGTACCAGGACGTGGCGTACGCCGACGAGTACCTCGATCGCGTCGGCTCCGTCGCGTCCCTCGACACCTCGGCCGACCACCGGCTCACCACCGAGGCCGCCCGCTACACCGCACTGTGGATGACGTACGAGGACACCATCCGGGTCGCCTTCCACAAGGTCCGCGCCCGCCGCTTCGACCGGATTCGCACCGAGGAGGCGCGGGCCGACGACGCCCAGATGGTGCAGATCCGCGAGTACCTCCACCCGCAGGTCGAGGAGATCTCCGACACCATGCCGACGGCCCTGGGCCGGTGGCTGCTCAACTCCAAGGTGATGAACCGCCTCATCCACCGGGTCACGCACAAGGGCATCAAGATCCAGACGACGTCGTTCTGGGGCTACACCGTGCTGTACTTCCTCGCCCGGATGCAGCCGATCCGTCGGCGCTCCCTGCGCTTCGGCCAGGAGCAGGCCCGGATCGACGCCTGGCTCGGCCTGGTGCGCGAGTACGCCCCGCGCAACGTCGACCTCGCCTGCGAGATCGTCGAGTGCCAGCAGGTGGTCAAGGGGTACGGCGAGACCCACGCGAACGGGATGCGGAACTTCATGGCCCTTATGGACGCGGTGCCGCGGCTGGCCGACGACCCGCATGCCGCCCATCGCCTGAAGAACCTGCGCACCCTCGCCCTGTCGGACGAGACGGGCAAGGCACTGCGTGACGCTCTCGACAGCGGCACCCTGCGCAGCTCCTGACCTGACTCAGGAGGCGGCCCAACGGCCGAGCGATGGCGCGTAGGACAGCATCCGCGTGCACACGGGTCCGCCAGTCCCGCCGTTCATCCACTGCGCCCACGACACACCCCATCCCCCGGACGTCGCACCCCCCCAGTTCAGCTCGGGTGAGGCCGCGGCGTCGCACGTCCCGCTGCTCGGTTGGCCGAACTGCTGAAGCGCCGGCGGTGGGACATCACCGGAGGAGGCAACGTCGACGTACGTGCGGAAGATCATGTCAGCCGAAACGTTGTTGGCACGCCAGGCTGATGGTCCGTTGTCCAGCAGGATGCCGCCCGCATACGTCTCCGGGGTCACGGCGCTGATCTGGACGGACCCACTCCCGCTCGTGGACGGTGCCTGCAGCGCGAACGCGTACTGCGTGCCGGAGACGACGCTCGCCGGCGATGTGAACACCACGCTCAACCACCCGGCCAACGTCGGCAGGTCCGCCTCAGGAATGGTCTGGGATGCGAGTGCCGATCCCGTGGGCAGGCCCCCCGACGTGGCGTAGACACCTACGGTAAGCGGGCCGGAGCTGCCACTTCGGCTCACCTGCACATCGATCTGCGTGAGCCGGCCGGTGAGCCCGGCGGTGAAGGACTGACCGCCGTAGTTCCCGGCCGCCGATGACGATGTCACATTGGACGTCAGGTCGTTCTGCTGGTCGACCTGCGCAGCAGCATGCGCCACACCCGCCCACCACAGCACTGAGCACAGGACGGTGACCACGACGGTTGCACTGCGCTTGGACCACATAGCCGTCAGCCTAGGCTCAAGCCTGCGCCAGGGCGCCGAGCGCCTCGCCGGGCTGACTACTCGTTCGTCGGGGGCACGCCGGGGAGCGGCGGTGTACGGCGGAACGGCCACACGATCTCCCGACCGCCGGTCAGGCCGCTCGGTCTGAAGATCAGCATGAGGACCAGGATCGCGCCGAGGATGATCGGCCGGGTGCCCTGCGGGATCGACACCACGTAGGAGCCCAGCTCGACGCCGTTCTGCAGCCGCACCAGGACGAGGTCGATCAGGCTGAACACCAGGGCACCGATGACGGCGCCGCTCAGCGAGAGCATGCCGCCCAGCACGAGCATCGCCAGCGTGATGAAGGTCAGCTCGATGCCGAGCAGGCTCGCCTGCACGACCCGGTTGGTCAGGGCGAAGAGCCCTCCGGCGATCCCGGCGATGAGCCCGGACAGGGCCAGGGCGATGACGCGCTGGGTCACCACGTTGATGCCGGAGGCGGCCGCCGCGATGCCGTCCTCGCGCGCCGCGCGCAGCAGGCGTGCGGGGCGGGATCGCTGGAACAGCCAGGCCACGACGATCGCGCCGAGGGCGAAGAACATGGTGGTCTGCAGGTCCAGCACGTCCGGGATGCCGACCATCGACTGGCCGCTGCGCGGCCCGATACTCGACCAGTAGGTCAGCACCTGCCCGACGACGAGGAGCAGCGCGAACGTCGCGATGCCGGCCTGGAGGCCGTTCAGGCGCATGAGAACCGGCGCGACGATCAGGGCGAGCAGGCCGCCCACGAGGCCGCCGATGAAGATCGCCAGGAACCACGGCGCCTGGATGTCGAACAGGACGGGGAACATGTCCGACAGGAGGTTGCGCTTGAGCTCCGGCTCGATGGTGAGCAGGCCGACCGTCCAGGCGCCCAGCGCCACGAAGGCGACATGGCCGAAGCTGAGCACCCCGGAGGTGCCGATGAACATGTAGAGGGCGACCACGATGACGAGATTGACAAGGGCGTACTGGAACTGGACCTGGACGCTGTCGCCGAGGTAGCTCGTGACGACGGTGACGGCGTAGACGATGACGAGCAGGACGACCAGCGACCACAGCGGGCCCAGGCGCCACAGCAGGCTGCGCTCCTTCATGTGCGCACCGTCCCCCCGCGAACGAGCAGTCCAGACGGTCGGAAGATCAGGACGATGATGACGAGCAGGAACACGTAGGCGTCGCGGAAGTTGCTCATGTCGGACGGCAGCCAGCTCGCGAGCATCGACGTCGCGAAGCCGACGAGGAAGCCGCCGGCGAGGGCGCCGTAGATCTTGTCGATGCCGCCGATCACCGCGCCGATGAGCGCCAGGATCACGATCGGGACGCCGAAGGGCGGGCCGACGGCTCCCGTCTTGACCGTGCTCACGAATGCGACGGCGGCGGCGAGGATGCCGCTCAGCGCGAAGCTCAGCCCGATGACCCGGCTGGCGGGGATGCCCACCAGACGCGCGATCCGGAAGTCCGCCGCGGCGGCCTGGAGCTGCAGGCCCCAGATCGACCTGTTGAGGAACTGCACGAGGGCGACGAGGATCACAGCCGCGATGATGATGGTCGCCACCGAGAGCAGCTGCACACGGATGCCGCCGATCTCCAGCGACTGCGCGAGCTCCGGGGCCACGGGCGCAGTGCGCACGTTGTTGCCGAAGAACAGCTCGTAGACCCGCTGCAGCAGGAAGCTCAGGCCGAAGCTGGCGACGAGCAGGGTCGCGGGCGTCGCCATGCGCATGCGCGAGAAGACGCCGACCTCCATGAGCAGCGACAGGATGACGCCGATCAGGATCGCGATGGGGATCGCGACGTACCAGCCCAGCTGCCAGGTGAAGATGATGGAGTAGGCCGAGGCCGTGATGATCTCGCCCTGGGCGAAGTTCGCGAGCCGGATGACGCCGAACACCAGGCCGATGGCCAGGGCGGCGAGTCCGAGCGTCGCACCTGCGGAGATGGCGTCCACCAGGGACTGGATCAACTGGTTCATCCGAAGTACGCCTCGGTCAGGACCTGCACGTTGGTGGCGTCCTCGGGCTTGAGGGTCATCGTGATCACGCCGTCGTGCAGCACGTGGGTGCGCTCGCAGAAGGCCACGGTGAATTCAGCGCGCTGCTCGACGACCAGCACGGCCTTGCCCGCCTCGCGGATCGTGGCGAGGGCATCGAAGACGGAGTCGACCGCCGTGGGCGACAGGCCCAGGCTCGGCTCGTCGAGCATGAGGATGTCGGGATCGGCCATGAGGGCACGACCGATGGCCAGCTGCTGCTGCTGGCCGCCAGACAGCAGCCCGGCCTGACGGTCACGGAACTCCGCGAGGATAGGGAACAGCGTCACGACGTAGTCGAGGGTCTCGGCGACGCCGTCGCTGGACCTGCGGCCGACGGCGCCGAGGCGCAGGTTGTCCTTGACGCTGAGGCCCGCGAACACGTGGCGGCCCTCGGGCACGAGGCTCACACCGCGACGGACCACCCGCTCAGGCGCCAGGCCGTCGACGGCCTCGCCGTTGACCTGCACCGAGCCACCGTGCGGGACGGCGCCCATGATCGCGAGCAGCGCCGAGGACTTGCCGGCGCCGTTGGGGCCGATGAGGCCGATGGCGTGACCGGCAGGCACGTCGAGGTCGATGCCGCGGACCGCGGGCACGCCGGAGTAGGCGACGGTGAGGTCGCGGACGACCAGGCCGATCTCATCGGTGGCCACTGGCACTCCGTCCCAGGTAGGCCACGGCGAGCTCCTCACTGTTGCGCACCTCGTCGGGGGTCCCCTCGAGCAGCGTGCGGCCCTCCACGAGGACGTGGATCCGCTCGCACACGCTGAGGATCAGGCGGACGTTGTGGTCGATGAGCAGGACGCCGAGTCCACGGTCGCGCAGATGGCGGATGTTGTCGCTGAACTCGCCGATCTCGCCCTCGTTCAGGCCCGCGGCCGGCTCGTCGAGGAGCACGTACTGGGGATCGGTGGCCAGGGCGCGCGCCACGCCGACGCGTCGCTCGACGCCGTGGGGCAGGGAGCCCGCAGGGGCATCCGCGCGATCCTGGAGATGGAACTCGGAGAGCAGGTCGTCGGCGACGGTCGCAGCCTTGCGACGCGACTTGCCCGTGCCCATCGCCGTGACCTGCAGGTTCTCGCGGACGGTGAGGCCGCCGAAGAGGTGCCCGTGCTGGAAGGTGCGGGCCACGCCGTTGCGCGCGCGGGTGTACGGGCGGGCGCGAGTGATGTCCACGCCGTCGACCGTGACCGAGCCGGAGTCAGGCAGGTCGTACCCGCTGATGATGTTGACGAGGGTCGACTTGCCGGCACCGTTGGGGCCGATCAGGCCGAACACCTCGCCGGGGTGCACGCTGAGCGAGACATCGCTGAGCGCCTGCACCCCGGCGAAGGAACGGGTCACCCCGGTCACGCGGAGCTCGCGTGACCGGGGTGACGTCGAATCGATCATTCGGCGAAGGTGACCTTCTCCGGAGTGCGATCCTCCACCCACTTGAGCTTGCCGTCTTCCACGACGAGGACAGCCATCGGCCGCTCGACGTTGATGTGGAGATCCGGCGAGAAGCTCGACGGGCCGGCGAGGGTCGGCACATCCTGCATGGCCTCGAAGGCGGCGGTCATCTTGTCGCCGTCCCAGCTGCCGGCCTGCTTGTAGGCCTCCAGGATGAGCTGCAGCGTGGCCGGGCCGGTCACGAAGCCGCCGACGTCCGGCGGGTTGCCGTAGGCCGCCTCGTAGGCCGCCGCGTAGTCGTTGACGGCCGCATCGGGATCGTCGCCGTTCTTCGATGCGTAGGTCACGACGTAGTAGTCCTTCAGCCCCTCGATGGCCGGCACCCAGAAGTCGCCGTCCATGCCGAAGCCCGAGATGATCGGCGCGTCGACACCGCCGTCACGGATCTCCTTGGCCACGAGGCCGCCACCCGGGTTGTACCCGCAGTTGACGACGACGTCGGGCTTGTCGCCCGCGGCGATCTTGGACACGGTCTCCTTGACCGAGTCGCCCTGGACGTAGTCGTAGGTCGCGAGGACCTTGCCGCCCAGCTCGGTGAAGCGCTTGTCGAAGATCGTGCACTGGTTCTGCGTGTACTTGATCGACATGTCACGCAGGAGCACCGCGGTCTTCCAGCCCTGATCGGCCGCGAACTCCGCCATGACCGTCGTCTCACCCGGGGTGCCGGCGCCGATCGAGAATCCGTTCGGCAGGCCGCCGGCGGGTCCGTAGATGGGATCGCCGATGCAGGGCGCGACGTTGAGGATGTTCTTGCCCTCCGCGACGAGCGAGGCGGGCGACGACACGTCGTAGTCGCAGGTCACGATGAGCACGTTGGCACCCTTGCCGATGACCTCCTCGGCTGCCGGGGCGTAGGCCTCGAACTTGGTCTCGGTGTCGACGAACTCCACCGTGATGGGCTGGCCGTTGACGCCGCCCGCGGCGTTGACCTTCTCGACCTCCAGCAGGAGGGCGTTGCGGGCCGGGCTGTCGATCGGGCCCATGAAGCCGCTGCCGGCCTGGACGATGCCGAGCACCAGCGGCTCGCCCGCGGGCGCCTCCGCAGGCTCCTCGGCGGGCGCCTCTGCGGGTGCCTCGGCAGCCGGCTCCTCGGCCGGGGCCGCGCTCTCCGCCGGTGCCTCGGCGGCCGGCTCCTCTGCAGCGTCCTCGCTCGAGGACACGCAGCCAGTCAATACGAGCGATGCGGCTCCCACCGCAACCGCGAGTGTCATGAGACGGCGCCTCATGCAACCTCCCTAGTCGATCGGGGCATCACCCCGAATTTGCGACCGCCAGACGGACGGCATACGCATCTTCACACCTGAGAGGGCGATAGGCAATCACCTTGGGGATTTGTTACCCGTTGTTGACCTAGGGGCGCCGCCAGGGCTCCCCCCGCTTCAGGGGCCGGGCTCGACGACCGGAGCGACCGCGAAGGATGCCGACGAGGTCAGCGCGGCCCGCATCTCCTCCGGCCAGGGGGTCGAGCCCTCGGTGTTGGCCGACACGTGCACGACGACGTAGTTCCCGGTGATGGCGACCTCGCCCCCCTTGCTCACCTCCAGGGCAAAGGTGCAGGACGACGAGCCGACCTTCACGACGCCGACCTGGCACTCGATCACGTCGCCGTAGTACAGGCGCAGGCGGTAGTCGGCCTCGACATGGACTCGGGGCACCCGGTCGATCATCTCGCTGCCGAAACCCAGGCAGCGGTAGAGGGCGTGCTCGGTCTCCTCCAGCCAGCGGAAGGCCGCCCCGAAGTGGTTGTGGCCCGCGGCATCCGTCTCACCCCAGGCCACCGTGCGGGTGACCCGGATCCGCGCCCCGGTGATCTCGCCCATCGCTCCTCCTTCGCCGGGGGTCAATCTAGGGGTCGCGTTCGGGAGGCCGGGACTGCACGGTCGACGTTGGCGACACGGAAGCGGGAGGTGCTGGGTGTCACACGGCTACAGGCCCAGGGCCGGATCGAGACTGAAGGGGCCGCAGACGAGCCACCATGCGGTGAGCCCTCCTCGTAGACCGTCTCCGCCATGTGCCACCGATCGACGTCGCCTCGACCCGGGACGCCGACATCCATAGGCGCTACCGTTACCGGCGAAACTGGCGACGCAGGACCCGCGAGCACCACCACGTCGGTGGCGTTCTGCGCACCAGTGGATCTCCCAAGGAGGCGTTCATGCCCGTCCTTCCCGCACGACTCTGTTGGACGTCCCTGGCCAGCGCGACACTGGTCATGGGTCTTGCGATGAATGTCACTGCACCCGCCGCCCACGCAGCACCTGCGCCCCCTGACTTGACGATCACGTATTACCAAGGACGGCTTGCCCAGGGCAACGCCACCACCACCGGCGCCCAGTGGGAGCCCTTCGGCCCCGTGCCCGACGCAGACCAAGTGGGATCCGACGCGATCGCCCGAATCCAGGCGAACGAACCTAGCGGCGGCATCGTCCGAGACGGGTCGATAGAGACCTCGTGGTACGCATGCCCGACGCGCGAGTCACCGATCGAGGCGTGCACCCTCCGCTCCACCAGAGGCCCCTTCACATCGCAGAACGGTCCGCGGGTGCCCAGTGATGTCGACTCGCCTTACTCCATCGATGCTCGTGACGTGGGCAAGTACCTGCGGGTCACCGCACGCGTGACGTCCACCGCGACCGGGCTGACGTCGACCAAGGCCGGCACCGGCCCAAGCCAGCTGCTGGTCTGGCCTGCCCTGGCCACGGGCGCACGTCCCACGCTGCCTGCGAACCCGGTTTCGTCCAGCCAGATCACCATCGCCCTACAGCCGTGGTCGCTCGCGGCCGGCACCTCGTTCCAGGCCAGGTACCTGAACGTCTACTCCTGCCCAGCGAACGCCAACGCCTTCGCGCTCGGCCAGTCGATCTCGTACTCGTGGAATGCGACGGCCGACGGGTGCAGCGACGTCAGCCAGGGCATCACGTCCGGCTTCAACACTGCTGCCGCCACGAACGTGGCGTTCACCGTCCCCGCCGGGCAGGAGGGTCGATACCTCGTTGCCTCGGACCTCATGCTCGCCTCCTTCGGCACTGGCGGCGTGACCGGCGCCGTGGTGCGGTCCGCCCCGGTCCAGGTGACCGCATCGCCGTCTCCGTCCCCGTCCCCGTCCCCGTCACCGTCCGCGTCCTCGGCCCCATCCGCGTCGCAGCCCACCGCGGCGCCGAGCCCGTCCTCCGGCGACCCGAGCTCGACAGCCGTGCGCATTGCAGCCGTCGCGCGGCCGAGTGTCGTGCGCGGCGCTCGACTGAAGGTGACGGTGTCCGCATCGACCGCGCAGGCCGCAGGCACGGCCACGGTGCAGCTCAAGAGGCGCCCCAGCGTGCAGGCCCCCAACGTTCAGGTCCTCAAGAAGGTCAGGCTCGTCAACGGCACAGGCCAGTCGGTGACGAAGCTGCGCAGGACCATGTCACGAGGCACCTACTACCTGTACGTGACGTTCACCTATGGTGCGAGCAAGCAGAAGGCTGTGGCGACGCGGAAGGTCACGATCCGCTAGCACCGCGCCTCACGTCCGAGAGGGGTCGGGCCCATGGCTGACGAGGTCGGGTCCGAGATCCACGGCGGCTTCCACGCGATGGACGCGGCCCGGGCGGCGGGCGTCACCACCCTGTTCACCCTGAGCGGCGCCCACATCTTCCCCCTCTACGACGCGTCGGTCGGCGGCAAGGAGGGCGTCCACGCGGCATCGTCGCCGCGCGAGGCGCAGCACGCGGGGCCGGTGCGGCTGATCGACGTGCGCCACGAGCAGACGGCCGTCTTCGCGGCCGAGGCGATCGGCAAGCTCACGCGCAGGTCCGGACTTGCGGCACTCACGGCCGGTCCCGGGGTGACGAACGGCATCAGCGCGATCGCCGGAGCATGGTTCAACGGGTCGCCGCTCGTCGTGATCGGCGGTCGCGCCCCGGACTACCGCTGGGGATCCGGTTCTCTGCAGGAGCTCGACCAGCCGCCCCTCGTGGAGTCGATCACCAAGGGTGCGTGGACGGTGCACGATGCGGCGCTCATCCGCGCGGAGGTCACCCGCGCCTTCGACCTCGCGAATGCGTCGCATCGCGGGCCGGTGTTCGTCGACATCCCGCTCGAGGCGCTCTTCGCCCCCAGTGCGGCGGCACCGTGGTCACCACCCGACGCGTCGCCCAGCGCTCCCGACGACGACGCCGTGCGCACCGCAGCCGGCCTCATCGCCGAGGCGCACCATCCGGTCATCGTGCTCGGCAGCGACACGTGGCAGGCAGGCGCCGTCGAGCAGGCACGCGCGATGGTCCACGAGCTCGGCATCCCCACGATCGCCAACGGCATGGGCCGGGGAGTCCTGGCGCCGAGTGACCCGCTGCTCGTGACCCGCGCGCGATCGACCGCGTTCAAGGGTGCCGATGCCGTCATCGTCGTCGGCACCCCCCTGGACTTCCGGCTCAACTACGGCGACTTCGGCGATGCCGTCGTCGTGCACGTGGTCGACGACCCGTCGCAGAAGGCCGCCCATGTCGACGCCACGACCATCGCTGGCGACCTCGCGACGTGCATCGATGCCCTCACCACCGCCGTGGGCCAGCACCCCGGAGCACGGCGTGCGGACTGGCAGGAGTGGGCACAGGACCTCGCCGGCAGGACGAGTGCCGCGCGCGAGGCGGACCACGAGGCGTTCACCAGCACCGTCGAGCCGATCCACCCGGCAGCCGTCTACGGCGCACTGCTCCCCCGCCTCACCGGCGACACCGTGGTGATCGGCGACGGCGGTGACTTCGTCTCCTTCGCCGGCAAGTTCATCGAGCCGGCCCAGCCAGGCCGATGGCTGGATCCCGGGCCGTACGGCTGCCTCGGCACCGGCCCGGGCTACGCGATGGCCGCAGCCCTCACCCACCCAAACTCCCCCGTGATCCTGCTCGCCGGCGACGGAGCTCTCGGCTTCTCGGCGATGGACCTGCAGTCCCTCGTCACGCACCGACTGCCCGTCGTCATCATCGTCGGCAACAACTCCGGCTGGGCCCTCGAGCGCCACCCCATGCGCATGCTCTACGAGTACGACGTCATCACCGACCTGCCGTCGACCGACTACGCACGGCTGATGACCGACCTCGGCGGGGGCGGCGAGACCGTGCTCCGACCGCAGGACATCGGCCCGGCCATCGATCGAGCCCTGGCCTCGGGCCTCCCCTACGTCGTCGACGTGCGCACCGACCCGGAGATCGCCTACCCCCGCAGCACCCTGGGGATATAGCCGCGTCGGTCCTCTTTCGATCGCGGGCCGCGAGTCCCAGAAGTGACGTCCCCCGCGGCCTCGTGACAGGATCACGAGGTGATCCCCGCCTTCGTCGTACCGGCGCTCGGACTGACCCGTGTGGTCATCGGTGCCGGCCTGCTCATCAATCCCGCGGGCCTGGGCAAGGCGCTGGGGGCCGCTGATCCCCAGCAGACCGCCTCCGTCGGCCGGCTCCTCGGCGCGCGCGAGATCGCCATCGGCCTGGGCACTCTTGCGGCCTGGAAGCGAGGCCACTCGACCGCAGGCTGGGTCGCCGCCCAGGCAATCAGTGATGCCAGTGACACCTTCGCCTTCGCCGCTGCGGCGATCGCCGGGCGCGTCACGCCGGCACGTGGCTGGGGCATGGCCGCCTTCGCCGCCTCCGGCGCGATCAGCGAGGCTCTGACCGCTGCTGCGCTGGTGCGGGAGGAGTGACGCGCTAGACGCGCTTCTTCAGCGCCTCGCTCAATCGCGACAGTCCCGCGCTGTGCTTCTCCTTCGGCAGCAGCGCGCGGATGATGCAGACCTCGTTCGAGGCCATCGCCTCGGTGAGCGCGGCATCGAGCTCCACCTCGGTCCGCACCAGGAAGCCGCGGCCCTGCCCGATCACCCTGACCATCTCCTCCGCCGCCAGCCGGGGGATGTCGTTGAAGGGCCCGTCGATCATCGGCCGCTGCGTGCCGTAGCCCTCGTTGTCGAGGACGATGAGGATGACGGGCACGCCATGGAAGGCGCACGCGGCGATCTCCATGCCCGTCATCGCGAACGAGCCGTCGCCCACGATGACGACCGGACGATGTTCCGGATCAGCCTTGCCCGCACCGAGTGCTGCGGGCACCGCGTAGCCCATGGTCGCGTAGTAGGCGCTGCCGAGGGCCCACGCGGGCATGCGCAGCTGAACGGACGCGAACAGCGGCTCGCCGGGATCCAGCAGGAGCCCGTGCCGCTCGTCGATGTGCCACTCGATCGCCTCGATGGCCTGCTCGACGGTCAGGGGGCCGTCGCTCGGCTGGAACGGCGGGTCGAGGGCGATCGGATCGTGCGGGAAGGAGATGCCCGCAGTCCGCACGGCCTCGGCCAGGCGAGGCAGGAACACGCTCAGCGGCACGCGACGGTACGTCCGGCGGTGCACCGTCACCTCGTCATCGGCGATGGTGATCTGGTGCCCCGGGTCGATGTGCGCGGTGAAGGCGCCGAGGGTCAGGTCGGTCTGGAGGACGCCGATGCTGAGGAAGACATCGACGTCCTCGACGCGGTGCACGATCGCTTCGGTGCTCACGGCCCCGAGATACATGCCCAGGCCGAGGTGGTGCCTCTCGGGGAACACGCCGCGTCCCAGGGAGCTCGTCGCGACCGGGATGCCCGTGGCCGTCGCGAGGCCGAAGAGGGCCTCCTCGACATCGCGGCGTGACGTGAACAGGCCGGCGTGGATCGCAGCGGTCCGCGCCTTGCGCAGTTCCGCGAGGACGTCGTCGAGTGCGTCCTGCAGCGCTCCCTCGTCGACGACGACCTCCGGATGGATGTGATCGACATCCGGCGCGTCGATGGGGACGCCCACCATGTCGCGCGGCACCTCGATGTAGCCGGGACGCTGCTGCTGCAGCATTGTCCGGATGACGCGGTCGATCTCGTCGGCCGCATTGTGCGGGCCGGTCAGGACGGCCTGCGCGCATGTCAGGTCGGCGAACACCCGCTCCTGGGTGTCGAAGTCCTTGATCCGGTGATGCAGCATCGGGTCGCCAGCGCGCTCGGCCACACCCGCGGCGCCGCTGACGACGAGGAGCGGGACCTGCTCCGCCCACGCGTTGGCGGCGGCATTCGCGACCTTCAGGCCACCCACGCCGTAGGTGGTCGCGACCACGCCGAACCCGCGGAGTCGGGCGTAGGCATCGGCCGCGAAGGCCGCGCCCTGCTCGTCGGTGGCGACGAGCAGCGGGAACCCCTCCTCGTCCAGTGCGGAGAACAGGCGCAGGGCGAAGTCACCGACGATGCCGAACCCCTCGTCGACCCCGAGCTCGCGGAACCGACGCACCAGGTGCGCGGCGATGGTCGTCGTCCCTGCGTCCGTCTGCACGGGCGCGATCCTGCCATGGCGCGCAGGCAGGCCCTAACCGGCGTAGGAGACCCACCTGTCGGCGAGGGTCTTCGCCACCGACTCCACCGCGGCGGTGTCGACCGCGACCTCGCCGATCCCGGTGCGGGCCAGCGAGTACATGAACTGCTGGACGGTGTCACCGACGAGCAGGTAGACGCTGTAGTTGGCCTGCGTGTAGTCCTTCTTCCCCAGGTTGGGGAAGGTGACCAGCACGTTCGACCACACACCGGGCACGTCACCGACGCTGACGGATGCAGTGCCGTTGGTCCAGCGCTCGTAGTCCTTCTTCGTGGTCGGGATCGGTCCACTGGTGTTCTTGCTGCACTTGGCGATGGAGGCCGTCACCTTGTCCCACGCGGCGCGCGCAGCATCGGCCGACGCGTACCGCTCGACCTGCTGCGCGACCGAGCCCTTGCCGGTGATGTCGAGCGGTCCTCCCGTGTTGAACAGCGCGGTCACGAAGGTCTGCACGCCCTCCGGGAGGTCGGACTGGGCTGCGCAGTAGTTGAACAGGCCGGAGCCCGGGCTGACGGCCTGGAAGCTGCTCCATCCGCCGTCGGCGGCGGTCGCCATCGGCAGTGACGACGGGATGTCCGACGGCTGCACCGCGGTCCGCTCGGCCTGGGTCAGCACGGCCTCCTGGGTGATCGGCAGGTCGGCCCGACCCGCCCACCGGTCCGCGAGCTTGACGGCGAGGGCCGCGATCGCCTTGGTCGCCGCCGAAGGAATGGCGCGCTCACCGCCCGGCCGGGCCACCATCTGGACGGTGTCGCCGATCAGGTGAATCGCAACGTAGCCCTTCAGGCTGCCGGTCGTCACGACCTCCCAGCCGCGCTCACCACCGGGCACCCCGGCGATCCGGCGGGCGGCGTTGGTGGTCGTCGTCCCGTTGGCCGTGAAGGAGCCGTTGCACAGACTCGACACCTGCGAGCTCAGCGACTTCCACACCTTGGATGCCTTGCCGGCGTTGGCGTACTTGTACTCGTACTGGGTCACGCCGCCATAGGTCGCCATGAAGCCGATGGCTCCCCCGCGCGGGATGTTGACGGTCGTGTAGTTGGGGCCGCTCACGCAGACCGGCAGCGGATCCTGGCCGCCAGGGGGGTTGAAGTAGCCCGTGCTGAAGGTCCGCTCGGAGCCCGCGAGGCGCTTGAGGGCCGGGTCGGTGAAGTCGGCGGGGCGCACCATGGCGTTGGTTGCGAGCACCAGCGCGTCGGCGCTCGGCGGTGCGGCCACGCGCTCCTGCGCCGCCGACGCCGCACCCGCGCCCAGCGTGGCCATCAACGATGCCGCCCCCAGCGCGGCCAGCATCCTGCCCCAGCGTGTCCTCATGGGTTCCCCTTCGCGCGAACGTACGGCCTGACTTACGGGCCCAGTCTGCCCGACGAGGGGAAGGGACGCCTCGCGTGCCACACTGCAATAGTGGGCTGGCGGATCGGGGCAGCGGCTGCGGCCGTGATCCTCGTCGTCGTCTATGCGATCGGTTCCGGCCGCTGGGTATCGACGGGCAGCGCCTGGTACCTCTCCCTCGAGCAGCCGTGGTGGCAGCCCCCGCCCTGGGTGTTCGGGCTCATCTGGCCCTACAACTTCCTGATGCTCATCGTGGTCGGCATCGCGCTCAGCCTGAAGGCACCGCCCGGCCGCGTCACGGCCCTCCTCGTCCTGCTGGCCGCCACCGTGGCCCTCGCCATCGCCTGGGCCTACCTGTTCTACGTCCCGCACGAGCTGGCGTGGGCCGCGCTCGCCCTCACCGCCGCCGCTGTGCTCACCGTGCCCATCGTCGGCATCGCGTTCGGCCAGGCCGTGTGGATGGGCGCCGTCCTCGTGCCGTACCAGATCTGGCTCTTCCTCGCGACGAGCCTGTCCTGGGGCTACGTGGCCCGGCAGGTCTGACTGACAGGGCTGACTCGCCCCGCACCACCGTGACGCACCCCTACGATGCGTGAGGCTCGGCCGATCCCGTCCGCAGTCACCACGACCCGGAAGGGACACCATGAGCTCGAGCCTGACCGCGCTGTGGGACGAGGTCGTCGTCGTGCCCGACTTCCCGACACCCGGCATCTCGTTCAAGGACCTCTCGGGCATCCTCGCCAACCACACCACCCTGCGGCTGACCGTCCAGGCCTGGGCCGACCGCTTCCGGGCGGAGCATCCGACGATGATCGTCGGCATCGAGGCCCGCGGCTTCCCCCTCGCGGCAGCCCTGGCCTATGAGCTCGGCTGCGGCTTCGTGAGCCTGCGCAAGCCCGGCAAGCTCCCCCGCGACGTGCATCGCCGGGAGTACGAGCTGGAGTACGGGATGAGCGCGCTCGAGCTGCACCAGGACGCGCTCACGGTGGCGGACAGCGTCGTGGTCGTCGACGACGTCCTGGCGACGGGCGGAACCGCGGTGGCCGGCATCGAGCTCGTGCGGGCGACCGGCGCGCGCGTGATCGGGCTCGCCGTCGTGATGGACCTGCCCTTCCTTGGCGGCTGCGCCCGCCTCGAGGAGGTCGACGTGCCCGTGCAGATCCTCATTGACGACCAGGGCGTGCCCTACCCCTGAGCACGGGATCGATTCGCTGTCATCCCGCCCGATGGGGACTCGCTGCTCCTATCCTGCGGGGGTGGGAGGAGTCGGCCGAGCGATGCGCACATCGGCTGCCGTCACCCTCGCCTCCGTGGTCCTGGTGTCGGGGGCACCCGTCGCGTCGGCCAAGCCGCGCGAGGCCGACGAGGTCTTCCTGCCTGCGGGCAACGTCGTGGCCTCGATCGGGGCGAAGGGCATGGACTGCACCTACACCGACCCGCCGAGCGCCGCGTCGCGGTACCTGGCACCAGCCCTGGGCGTTCCCGCGACCGGCGATGTGGTCGTCACGGTGAGCGCGGGCCTGCCAAGCGCACCCCCGTCGCTCCTCACCGTCTCGGCGAAGACCGGAAAGGCCGCCTTGGTGGGCACGGTTGCCGCTCCCGGCTTCGCCACGAGCGCCACGCTGGTCTGCACCCTGCTCACCAGCGCGAACGGCGCGACCGCGGCCATCGAGGTCATCGCCCCCACCGGCCAGCGCACCTGGTACGCCGCCACCCTCGCCACCAAGACCATCACCCCCATCACCGTCCCCGCGGGAGTCCAGCTCACCTCCTCCGCCGCCGT
>JAFMFD010000008.1 GCA_017856385.1 Actinomycetota bacterium | reverse complement strand
CGGACGACAGGTCGTGCACGTGGGCCGGGAAGGCCTCGGCGGTCGCGTCATCCATGAACCCGAGGTGGTAGTCGCAGTGCGGTGACTGCGCTGCACCACCCGGATGGACGACGTTGACCTGGGACGTCATCTGGTACGCCGGGCCCAGCCACGCCTCGCTCACGATCGCGATCGGATCATTGGCGAAGTAGTCGGCGAATGCACCCGGTGCCCGACGCGCCAGCTTCTCCTGGGCATTCCAGATCCGCGAGTTCGCCCCCGGCTTGCCGAAGTGGTCGCCCACATCCGTGCCCGCGGCACGCTCCTCGGCGATGATGCGCCAGAACACCTCCGTCACGGCATCGACCACGAACGTGTCCGGGAACGCCCCGCGCAGCAGCACGACGCCGGGGCCCCCCGCCAGTGCCTGCGCCAGCTCGGCACGCAGGCCCCAGCGGTCGGCCCCGTCGATGCCCGCCCAGTCGCGGGCGTCGTAGACAAGGACCTCGGAGACCACCTCGGCAGCATGGGGATAGTCGACGAGGTCGACGGGGTCGTCCAGGGCCTCGGCGAGACGGCGTGCGGTGGCGTCGCCCGCCAGGCGGCGTCCGGACCCGTACTCCACCGCCGTCACGCGCCCGCCAGCCTGGGCGCGACGGTCTGCGTCAGGTAGTCCAGCGACGTGGTCACTTCGACGAGGGGTCCCTCGCCCTCTGCCGGGAGGCCGTCGGTCAGCGCGGTGTCCTGCTCGATGATGTACAGGCCGTCGTAGCCCCGGCTCTCCAGGGCCTCGACCACTCCGGCGATGTCGACATCGCCCTGGCCGAGCGGCGTGAACAGCCCGTCCTGCACCGACTGCATGATCGAGCGCTCCCGACGCACCAGCGGACCCACCTTGGACAGGTCGACGTCCTTCAGGTGCACGTGCCCGACGCGGTCGAAGGCCTCCTTCGCGAAGGCCACCGGGTCGGTGCCGCCGATCGCGAGGTGCCCGGTGTCGAGGCACCAGTCCACGTCGCACGTGTCGAGCACGCGCTGCACGTCTTCGTCGGTCTCGACCATCGTCTGCACGTGCGAGTGCAGCACCTGCCGCAGGCCGTGCTCCTCGCAGATCTCGTCGACGATGCGGAACATGCGGGCCATCGTGGCCAGCTCCTCGGCGGTGGCCGGGTGCGGCTGGGCCCAGTCCCATGTGGCGACCGGGCTGCTGATGATCAGGCTCGCCCCCGCCTGCTGGAAGAGGGCGGCCACGCGGCGTGCCTCGTCGATCGTGGCCTGCTCCTGAGCGGCATCGTGCACGACGAGCGGCGTGAACCCGCCCACGAGCGACATGCCGAACTGCGCGAGCTCATCGCGTACACCTGCCGCGTCGTCCGGCAGGAAGCCCGGGGCGCCGAGCTCGGTGACGGTCATGCCGAGGCCGGACATCTCCGCGAGCACCCGGGGCGTGGGCAGCATGGCGCCCCAGCCGGGCACCTCGCAGATCCCCCACGAGATCGGGGCCGAGGCGATGCGATCGACGAAGGGGGTCACCGGCACTCCTTCCGAGGTCCTGACGGTGGGATGAGGCGACTGCAGCAGACGTCTTGGAACGTTCCAATGAATCGTGGCACACTGCCGTCGGCGGGCGCAAGGGATGCGCGGCGGGCAGGAGGAGTCGTGACGGACCGGCGTCCGACCATCAACGACGTCGCCGCGCGTGCCGGGGTCTCGAAGTCGCTGGTCTCGCTGGCGCTCCGCGGGTCGGACAAGGTGAGCGAGGAGAGCCGGGCGGCGATCCTGGCCGCCGCCGCCGAGCTCGGGTACCGGCCGAATGCGGCGGCACGCAACCTCGCCGACCGCCGGAGTCGCACCATCGGCGTGCTCCTGCACGACCTGCACAACCCGGTGTTCGCCGAGGTGCTCGACGGCGTGCAGGAGATCACGCGCCAGCGCGGCTACCGCACCATGCTCGTCACCGGCCACGGGGATCCCGAGCGTGAGGAGTCCGAGCTCGCCGGCCTGCTGGAGTTCCAGGTCGAGGGACTCATCCTGATCTCGCATCGGCTCGATCCGGAGGTTGCACGACGTGTCGCGCGCGAGCGCCCCGTCGTCATCGTGCTCAGGCACGACATCACCGGGCCGGGCATCTCGACCATCTGCACCGACGACCGCGCGGGTGGTCGTGCTGCGACCGAGCACCTGATCGGCCTGGGCCACTCGCGGATCGCGCATGTCAGCGGTGGCGACAGCCCGATCGCCCGCGATCGGCAGGCGGGCTACGAGGAGGCCATGACCGCTGCCGGGCTCGGTGCCGACGTGCTCGTGGAGCCGGGCTCGTTCACGGAGGCCGGCGGCCGGGCCGCAATGCTGCGACTGCTGGAGCGCGCACCGCAGGCGACCGCCGTCTTCGCCGCCAATGACCTGTCGGCCCTCGGCGCGCTGGGGGCCCTGCATGACACGGGGCGGTCCGCCCCGGCGGACATCTCACTCGTGGGCTTCGACGGGATGTCCCTTGCCGCCCTCGGCTCGCTGCGGCTGACCACGATGGCGCAGCCGCTCACGCGGATGGGTCAGCTCGCCGCCCAGCGGCTCTTCGAGCGGATCGAGTCGCCGCTGTCGCGGACGCAGCGCGATGTCGTCGTCAGCGAGCTGACAGCACGCGGGACGACTGCTCCACCTGCGGCGTGATCGGGGAGTCGAGCGCACCGAGCATCGACATCCGCAGGCCCACGAGCACGAAGGCACGCGCCCGGGCCACGTCCGGCGCGTCCTCGTCGACCATCACGTCGATCAGCACCGGGCTGACCCCGGCATCCCGGGCGTCGTGCGCCAGCAGCAGGAGCTCGACCCCCGCAGCGCGGATGCCGTGACGGGCGATGACCTCGCCCAGCTGGATGACCCGCTCGACCTGAGTGCTCTTCGTGTCCATCTCGACCCCCTCGGGCTCGCCTGCGCGGGGCCCTGCGCCCTGCCCGACTCACGGTAGGTGGGCCGAAGCATAAACACAAATGATCATTTCATATCGTATCGATCGTTTTTCATTATGCTTTTGCCATGGATCACGTCCGGCGCCCCACCCTGGAGAAAGTCGACCTGCGCCACCTGCGCGCGCTCATCGCCGTCGCGGAGGAGGGATCCTTCGGCGGCGCCGCGGATGCCCTGCGGATGTCGCAGGCCGCGATCAGCCAGCAGATCGCCGGCCTCGAGCGGGCGATCGGGCAGCGCGTGTTCGACCGACCGGGCGGACCCAGGCCCGTCACCCTCACGCCCGCGGGCCGCCTCCTGCTCGCCCGGGCCACCGAGGTGATGTCGCTGCTCGACCTCGCCGCGGCCGAACTGGACGACCTGTCCAGCGGGACCGCCGGACGCGTCACCATCGGCACCTACCAGAGCGTGTCCGTGCAACTGCTCCCCGACGTGGTGCGCAGGCTGCGCGAGCAGGCGCCAGACCTGTCCATCGCGCTGATCGAGCACGACCGCAACGAGGACCTCGTCGACGAGCTCCTCGCCGGCACGATCGACGTGACCTTCCTCGCCGGGCCCTTCGAGCACGACGACCTCGACCTGACCCTGCTCGGCACCGACCCGTTCGTCCTTCTCCTGCCGGCCGACGGCGAGCTCGCGCGCGCACATCCGGGACGCACCCTCCCCACCTCCGCCCTTGCCGACGTTCCGCTGGTCGGAGAGCATGAGCCGCAGTACGGGGCGGGCACCATCAACGCCGGTCTGCGCGCGCTCGGCCTGCGCCCCCGCTACGCCTTCCGCTCCTATGACAACGGCGCCCAGCAGGGCATGGTGCGTGCGGGCGTGGGGCCCGCGATCATGCCGCTGCTCGCCACGGACCCCACCGATCCCGGCATCGTCATCAAGTCCCTCGACCCGGCGCTGGAGCCGCGCACCATCATGCTCGGCACCCGTCGGGGCGCGACCCGCTCACCGGCGACCGACCTGTTCACGCGCATCGCCAAGCGGGAGTGCCGAGCGCACCTCGCCCGGGCCCGTCATTGACCTAGGCTCCCGCCATGGACCACGAGCATGAGGGCGAGGCTGAAGCCGGAGGAGTGACGGCCGAGGCCCGGCGCGCCTTCGACCGGCTCGTCAACTTCACCGACGCCGTCGTGGCGATCGCCCTCACCCTCGAGTTGCTTCCGCTGATCGAGATCCCCGGACCGACGGGCGACGAGACGATCTGGACGCTCCTCAGCGCGAACGGCGCGCAGATCTACAGCTTCCTGCTCAGCTTCCTGCTGGTCGTCATCATGTGGGTGGTCCACAACCGGATCTTCAACGTCATGCAGACGTACGACTCGACGATCCTGTGGCTGAACATCGGCTGGATGCTCTCCATCGCCTTCCTGCCATGGCCCACGGCGATGTACGGCGAGGCGGGCAGCGAGTTCAACAACGGAAGCGTCGGCGTGGGCCTGATCTACTGGCTCAACCTCGCCGCCATCAGCGGCTTCGGCGCCGCCATCGCGTTCCACGCCTCCCGGCACCCGGAGCTGCTGGAGCCCGGTGCGGCCGCGCGCGGCTGGCTCGCGCAGCGCCGTCGGGCACGCCTGCGCGGACCCGTCTTCACCCTCTACCTCGCGTTCATCGGCGTGGTCAGCGAGTTCCTGCCCGACCTGGCACCGTGGCTGGCCCTGGGCCTGATCGTGATCGGGCGGGTCTTCAGCGAGAACCCCGGCAAGAGTCGGCTGCGATCGAGGGCGTCGTCGCAATCCCCAGAAAACTGAACGCCGCGGTCAGCAGTGCCAGCGGCCCCCGGCCCAGTGGGAGGCACCCGACAGCTCGCCCTCCCAGTTCATGATGGTGTGGAAGGCGGCGTCCTGCCAGTAGCGGCTCCACGTGTTCATCGGCGACTCGCGCAGCGACGCGAGCACCTGCTTGGCCCGCCCCTCGCCCATGAGGTCCTTGTGCTCGTCGGCCATCATGTAGGTGACTCCGCGGGCCAAGGCCCGGGACACCTGGTAGGCGCCGAAGTAGGAGCCGCCCGGGTTGACGACGTCGTAGAAGCCCTCGCTCTCGCGCTTGACGATGCACAGGCGCTTGTCCTCGCTGCGCTCGCTGAAGAACCGACCGCGGTACAGGCTCCCCTCGATGCCGCGCATGTCGGTGGCAGGCGCGGACTCCAGCGTGAACACGGCGAAGGCCTGCTGGCGCGACGCCCGCGCGGCCCGCTTGGCGGCCACCTCGCGTGCCGCCGCGCTGACCCGGGACTCGATCACCGTGGGGGCCGCCGTGCCGGGAGCAGTCCCATGAGGCAGCAAGGCATCCGAGAGAACGTCAGGGAGCACAGCCCCGGGGAGGGTCGCATCAGGGATCGGCTGGCCCGCACCGGGATCGGCGGGCACGAGGTCCGCGGCCGAGAGGTCGATAGGTGGCGCATCGGACAGCGGGACGCTGGCGCGGACATCGGAACTCGCGGGTGGGGCGACAAGCAGGGTGGTGAAAGTGGCGATGGCAAGGGCGGCGGCGCCGGTGGCGGCCGCGCCGGTGACCCATGAGCGAGCGTGCATGCATCCTCGTACGTCGGCACCGGCCCACGGGCCGGTGCGGTGGTGCGATGCAGGTCCTCGCCCGACCGGGGACTCCTGTCCGCCCCGACCGTGCTCTCCAGCCACGCACCCGGCCAGCGCGAGTCGCACGCCCTGACCCGGGTGGGCACGTGGCTCCCCGCGGCGGTGTCCGCGGGGGCATCGCCAGGGCTGTCGGCCCTCGCGGACCGATCCCTGCCGCGCGGAACGAGCCCCCCGGTTCGCTCCGCCGGGCATCGACGTTAGGCGGTCCGGGTGACAGCCGCTCCCGGCCCGGTGCGCGACCGAAGGGGGTTTTGTCCGTTTTCATCCCGCAATGCGGCGTGACGTTGCCAACAGCCGGAAGCCATCCCCCCGTGACCTTCCTGTGACATAGGCCACGGAAAAAGCCGGGGATTTCGGCGTGTTGTCCGCTCAGCGGGGGACGAGTCGCCCCACTACCGGGCGATGAGCGCGACGACCACGATCCCCACGGCGACCACCGCGCCGATCGCGATCCACGGTGCCGACCGGCGCACCCGCTGGAACCGCGGCTTGCCGGTGCCGTCGGCGATCTCCCCCTCAGCCCGAAGCCGGTTGTTCGCCGCCGCGATGCGCCGCGCCTGCGCGATCCGGTCCTCCGCGGGGGCCTCCCGCACGCCCCCGGCCACGAAGTCCTCGTCGAGGACGACGCTGTCGAGGTCGGCGAGGGGATCGTCGCTGGATTCGGTCGGCATCACAGCCCTCCTGGTCGGGGAGACCAGCGTACGTCGCGCCCGTCACTCGCTACAGTCGCGCGCGGGTCGACGGCGCCGAAGGAGCGCTGCCCCGAGGGAAGGAATCGGCATGACCGGACTCCTCGCCGGACGCGCGGCCATCGTCACCGGCGCCTCCCGCGGCATCGGCCGAGCGATCGCCGAGCTGTTCGCCACAGAGGGCGCCGGGGTCGTCCTGACCGCCCGCACGGCCGCCGACCTCGACGTGGTGGTCGCTGCCATCAAGTCCGCCGGTGGCTCGGCCATCGCCGTGCCGTCCGACATCACCGCGGAGGACACGGCGGGTGCGCTCGTCGATGCGGCCATCGGCGCGTACTCCGGCCTCGACATCATCGTCAACAACGCCGGCGGGAACTCGTTCATGTCCGCCGTTGCCGACCTGCGCCCCTCGGCATGGTCGAAGGCCATGCTGTTCAACCTCGAGTCCGGGATGCGCCTCATCCAGGCGGCCCTACCCTCACTGGTCGCCGGCGGTCACGGCTCGATCGTCAACGTGTCGTCCGTGACGGCACTGCGGGCGGCACCGCTCCTGGGGGCCTACGGGGCGGCCAAGGCCGCGCTCGTGTCCGCCACGCAGACCCTCGCCGTCGAGCTGGGGACGCAGCCGGTCCGCGCGAACGCGCTGGTCCCGGGCTGGATCGCCACCGACCTCACCGAGTTCGCGCGCGGCGACGAGGGGCTGCAGGACGCCCTCATCGGCCGCGTGCCGATGGCGCGATGGGGGCGACCGGAGGAGATCGCGCAGGCCGCGCTCTTCCTCGCCAGCGACATGTCGTCCTTCATGACGGGACAGACGCTCGTCGTCGACGGAGGCCTCGCCGCCAACCCGTGAGGCAGCCGATCCGCTAGCCTGCACCGCGTCGGGGCCGAGGGTCCCGACGTCGTCATCCGGATGTCGAGGAGCCCGCATGCGCACCCTGATCACCATCGCCATCGTGGCCCTGCTCGTCATCGGTGCCATCGCGCTCGGCGTGAAGTTCTTCAACACCTCGGTCAAGGACTCCGAGCGCGACCTGGACTGACCGCCGGGCAGGTGAAGTCCCGGCGGCCCGCCGCTACTGCGCCGTCTTGCACGCCTTGATCAGGGCGCGGATCCCCTCGATGTCCCCTGGGCTGAGGGTGTTGTTCTCGTCGACGAGGTAGTACATGACGTTCTCCTCGCTGGTCCCGTGGCCGAGGCCGAGGACGTGGCCGAGCTCGTGCAGGTAGACCGCGCTGCGCTCCTCGGCCGACGCCTTCTTCACGTACTCGATGCTCATCACGATGCTGCCCTCGGTGATCTGCTTGGAGTCCTTCCAGACCTTCGTCGGCGACGCGAAGCCGACGGTCCGCTTGTCCAGCAGCGTGGACTCGGCATCGCGCAGGAATGCGATGTAGACGTGACGCTCGCTGGGATGGACATTGCTCGTCACGACGTAGTTCGTGTCGTCGTACACCACGGGGACCTCGCCGACGTTCCGGAAGTCAAGGCCAGAGACGCTTCCCCACTTCGCGAAGTCCTTGGTCAACTGCGCCTGCGCGATGCGCGCGTCGGCAGCGCTGATCCGGCTGGTGTCCATGCTCCACGTGATGGGCGTCTCGCAGTCGGCCCACCCGCTGTTGATCAGCTCCGGATAGCTCTCCGCGAAGATCGAGGCCACCTGCGACTCGGCGTACGCCACGACCCCGATGATCGACAGGAACGCGACGGACACCACGACCGTGGTCAACTGCCACAGCGGCTTGCCCTTGCGCCGCTCGATCCCGCTCCGGCGGTCGCCACGCCGACGGTCCACGACTCCGGGCGGCAGGGCGTGCGCTCCCCCGCGCCGGTCGGACCTGCGACGCTCTCCGACACGTCGGTCGGGCGGATGCGTCCGCTGGAAGTAGCGGATGCTCGCCATCCCGAGGCCGAAGGCCACAAGGGTGATCAGTACCCACCAGTACCAACTCATGTCCCCACCCCCTCTGGGCTGCTTCAAGTATCCGCCGCCTGAGGGGGGTGCCGCCGGGACGCGGCGGTCGTTGTCCGGTCAGGAACCGGGCATCGGCCTCGTTCGATGCAGCCACCACAGGCCGACGATGGGCAGGACGAGCGGGATGAACAGGTAGCCGCTGCCGAAGCCCGACCACACCGACGCCGACGGGAAGGCCTCCGGCGCGAGGAGGCTGGCCACCCCGACCGTCAGGACCCCTCCGAGCTCGATGCCGATCGCCACCGTGGCGACGGTCCGCGACGTCCGGTCGCCGCGTGCGAGCGCGATCGTCGCGACGATGTAGATGAGGGCCGCCAGCGCGGAGAGCAGATACGCGACCGGCGCCTCGTCGAAGCGCGTCACGATTTGGCTGAACGACCGGGCGGACGCGGCGAGCGCGAAGACGGCGTAGATGACGATGAGGACGCGGCCGAAGCCGGCGTTGACCTTCCGCTCAGACACTGGCCCACACCTGCTGGACCCGGACGACCATCACGGGCACGACGAGCAGCACGACGAGCAGCACGGCCGCTGCGGCCCGCGACTTCTCCGCCCGGATCCACCACCCGGCCAGCGGGACGATCGCCGCGACGCCGAGCAGGTAGAGCGCGAACTCCAGGCGCGCGAAGTCGGTGGTCCGCGCGAGCATCGATGCCAGGCCCCAGCCGAGGAACCCGATGAGGAGCGCCTCGAGCAGGCCCAGCCCGACCCACAGTGGTCGGTTCGGTGGCCGGTTGGCGATGAGGAGCACTCCGCACCACAGGGCCAGGAGGAGCGAGGCGACGATGACGACCGTCGCGTAGGGGCCGGTCATCCGCGCAGCAGGTCCAGCAGCCGCGGGTCCTCGAAGGCGTTGTCGACGGCCTCACCGTTCAGCAGGACGGTCGGGGTGCCGCCGACCCCGCGACTGAAGCCCGCCTGCGTCGAGATCGCCACGAAGGGCACGTGGCGCTCCTCCTCGATGCACGCGACGGTGGCATCGGCCGCGCCGACGGCGCGGGCGAGCTCAGCCATCACCGGGGTCGCGAACTGGGACGCCGGCTCGGCAGGGTCCGCGCTCGCGAACACACGGGTGTTGAAGGCGACGAAGACCTCGGCACCCTCCCCCTCCAGGACGCACGCGGCCGCGCTCGCCGCGCGCGCCGAGGCGCCGGGCGGGTCCAGCGTCGGGCTCGTCTCGCCCAGGAAGGCGAGGTTGTACTGCTTGACGAGCAGGTCCGCGGCCGGGTCGAGTGCCCGGGCCGCCAGGGCGGCCCCGATATCGGCCTCCCACCGCTGGCAGTAGGGGCACTGGTAGTCGACGTAGACCTCGACGACGTTGGCGGCGTTCGGGCTCCCGATGAGGATCGCCCCGGCCTGGTCCGCCCCGCCCGGCAGGACCGTCCCCTCCGGCAGGGTCGGCGCCGTGCTCTGGATCGTGGGTCGCTCTGGCTCGGCCGCGGGCTGTTCGGCGGGCTGCTGGCCAGCCGCGGCCTGCTGCTGGACTGCCGCGGCAACGGCCTGCTCCTGGGCCGCGGCCAGCGCGGAGACCTGGGCCGAGAGGTCGGCGACCTGCGTACGGACCGACGCGATGCCGAGGACGAAGCCGAGCGCGAGGACCAGCAGCAGGGCCAGCGACGCGATGACGAGGGCCCGCACGACGGAGACCGAGCTGCGCAGCGATGCCAGCCCTGCCGGCGCGGCCGGCGGGGGTGGGGCCGCTTCCGCGTAGCCCACGACCGTGGTCAGGTCGGGGGTCGGCTGCGGCTGCGGCGGCTGCTCGGTCATGCCGTCACAGTAGTGCGCCTGTGGGGATGCCTCAGCGCGGCCACGCGCGCTAGCGTGATGCAACGCCCGCACCCGTCGGAGCGGGTGCCAGCGGAGGGATCACCATGAACACCCAGATGAACCAGCGCATGCGTGACGGCCTCGGCTTCGTCGCGGCCCTCGACCAGAGCGGCGGCAGCACGCCCAAGGCCCTGCGGCTGTACGGCATCGAGGAGTCCGCGTACTCCTCGGAGTCGGAGATGTTCGACCTCATCCACCAGATGCGCACCCGGATCATGACGAGCCCGGCCTTCACGGGTGATCGCATCTTGGGCGCGATCCTGTTCGAGATGACGATGGAGCGCCAGGTCGAGGGCATGGGGTCCGCCGAGTACCTGTGGACCCGCAAGCAGATCGTCCCGTTCCTCAAGGTCGACAAGGGGCTTGCGGAGCCGGTCGACGGTGCGCAGGTGATGAAGCCGATGCCGGACCTCGATGCACTGCTCGAGCGGGCCCTCGAGCACGGGGTCTTCGGCACCAAGATGCGCTCGGTGATCGCCCTGGCCGACGCCGCCGGCGTGGAGGCTGTCCTCGACCAGCAGTTCGAGGTCGGCCGTCGCATCCTGCAGGCAGGCCTCGTCCCGATCATCGAGCCCGAGGTCGACATCCACAGCCCGCAGAAGCAGCAGGCCGAGGACCTCCTCAAGGCGTCACTGCTGCAGCACCTCGAGTCGATCCCGGAGGGCCGGCAGGTGATGCTCAAACTCACGCTGCCGAGCACTGCGGACTTCTACGCCGATCTCGTCGCCCATCCCCGGGTGCTCCGCGTCGTCGCGCTGTCGGGGGGTTACTCCCGGCAGGAGGCGGACGCGCTGCTGCGCGCCAACCACGGTGTGATCGCGTCGTTCTCGCGGGCACTGACCGAGGGGCTCTCGGCCCAGCAGTCCGAAGAGCAGTTCAACGCCACCCTCGACGCCACGATCCAGAGCATCTACGACGCGTCGATCACCTGATCGCGGCACCCGCCCCACCGGTGCTTGGACGCCCTCTACTATGACGTCCACACATCCAACGAGGGGGCGGTCGTGCCGATCATCGAGGGGCCCGTGTCGGCCGACGACGTCGCCGAGTGGAGCCGCACCGCGGACGTCGTGATCATCGGCCTCGGCATCGCCGGGGCCAGTGCCGCCCTCGAGGCCCAGCGCGCCGGGGCCGAGGTCCTCGTGCTGGAGCGGGCCAGTGCGGGCGGCGGCGCCAGCGCGCTGTCGCAGGGGCAGTTCTACCTCGGCGGCGGCACCGCAGTGCAGCAGGCGTGCGGGTACGAGGACTCGCCCGAAGAGATGTACCGGTTCCTGCGCGCCGTCACGACGACCGACGAGGACGACAAGCTCCGCGTCTTCTGCGAGGGCAGCGTCGAGCAGTTCGACTGGCTCGAGGAGCTCGGGGTGCCGTTCGCGCGCGAGGCGTACCGCCAGAAGGCCGTGTACACGCGCACCGGAGAGGGGCTGCTCTCGACCGGCAACGAGAAGGTGTGGCCGTTCCGCGAGCAGGCGCGTCCCGCCGCGCGCGGGCATCAGGTGTCGGGCGACGGCGACATCAGTGGCGGCCATGTCGCGATGACCGCCATCCTCGGGCGGGTGGCGCAGGAGCAGATTCCCGTCGTCTGCGAGGCCAATGTGATCGCCCTCGTGCAGGACAACGGTGGTCGCGTAGTCGGCGTCAAGGTGCGCAAGGACGGAGTCGACTCGTACGTTCAGGCGCGCAGCGGCGTGGTCCTCGCTGCCGGCAGCTTCAACCTCAACGATGACGTGACCTCCGTGAACATGCCGCTGTTCTCGGCCTACGGCAAGCCACTGGGTGAGCCGACGAATGACGGTGCCGGGCTCATGCTTGGCCGCACGGTCGGCGTCGCCGAGCGCGGTATGCACGGCCTGGTGGCCACGGCATCGATCTACCCGCCCGAGGACCTGATCAAGGGCATCGTCGTGAACGCGCAGGGCCGCAGGTTCGTGGCCGAGGACGTCTACCACGGGCGCATGGCCCACCACATCGCTCGACAGCCTGACGCGAAGGCCTTCCTCATCCTGGACGAGGAGATCTTCGGCTACCCCAAGCACGGCTCCCACACGTTCATCGACGCGTTCGAGACCGTGTCGGAGATGGAAGCTGCGCTCGGGATGCCCGACGGGGCGCTCGCGCAGACCCTCGCGGAGTACAACGGGAACATCGCCGATGGCGCCGACGCCGAGTTCCACAAGCACGCCGACTGGCTCAAGCAGTTGCAGCCCCCGTACGCGGTGTTCGAGATCTCCATCCCCAGATCGGACTACCACTGGATGTCGCTGGGCGGCCTGGCCACCGACGCCGACGGGCGGGCCCTTCGCGAGGACGGCACAGCCGTGCCCGGCCTGTACGCGGCCGGCGCCTGCACCAGCCACCTGGCCCAGGACGGCGACGAGTATGCCAGCGGCATGAGCCTGGCCGGCGGGTCGCTGTTCGGCCGGCGCGCGGGTGCGCACGCTGCCGCCATGGCCCGCGTATGACCTCACGCGTCGACGGCCTGTGGGGGCGAACCCCTCGACTGGTCGCGGTCGATCTCGACGGCACCCTCGTGCACCAGAGTGCGGGGATTGCGGCGGGAGTCGCCGAGGCCGTGCAGCGCGTGACTGACGCAGGCGCGCACGTCGTCGCGGCGACGGGCCGCTCGCTGTCGACGACGGGCTTCGTGGCCCGCGAGGCTGGCATGCACGAGTACGCGATCGTCAGCAACGGGGCAATGCTCGTGCGGATCGACCCGGAGGAGGTCGTTCATGCACTCACCTTCGAGGCCTCGACGCTGCTCGACGACCTCGCGGCCCGCCTGCCGGATGCAACGATCGCCGTCGAGAGGACAGACGGCGTCTTCCTGACCTCCCGGCACTTCGTCGACCGGGGCGTCTCCTTTGACATCCGCGAGGTCAGCTGGCAGGAGCTCGGCGCCGACCCTGTGGTCCGGGTCATCGTGCGAAGCGAAGGCCACGTCGCCGAGGGCCTCGGATCAGTCGCGCGGCACTATGCCGACTACTCGTTGAGCTTCGGCGTGACGGACGTCGCCTGGCTGGACCTCGGCATCCTCGGCGTCAACAAGGCGACCGGCCTTGCCGAGCTGTGCGCACGACTGGGGATCGACAGCTCCGACGTGCTCGCGATCGGCGACTCGATGAACGACGCGGAGATGCTCCAGTGGGCCGGGTACGCCGTAGCGATGGGATCGGCGCGCCCGGCGATCCGCGACCTCGCGGACCACGTGACCGGCGCGGAGCCCGGCGAGGGCGTCGTCCAGGTGCTGGACCAGCTCTACCGCTGACGCCCGCGCCGACGGACGATCCGGCGCTACTCCTGCACTTCGCGTCACACCAGCGCGTGGATTGTGACGCCAACTGCAGGAATTGGATCGCATCCCGGCGGGCTGCGTCAGCGATGCTCGACGGACTTGCCGCCGTCACGGCCACCGCCGATGAGCAGGTTCTGGCCGGTCACCCAGCCGGACGCCGGCGAGGCGAAGTACAGCACCGCAGCGGCCATGTCCTCAGGCGTCCCGAGGCGGCCGAGCGGGACGGTGCGGATCAGGGCTGCGTGATCGGCCTCGGTGAACTGCAGCACCCGGTGGAACGAATCGGTCGGGACCATGCCCGGGGAGATCGCGTTCACGCGGATGCTGCGCGGGGCCAGCTCGGCCGCCATCGTCTGCGTGAGGTTGAGCAGCGCCGCCTTCGACGCCGCGTACGCGGCCGTGTTCGGGGCCGCCCGCATGCCTGCACCCGACGAGACGTTCACGATCGCACCGCCGGAGTGCATGCGCAGCGCCGCCTCGCGCGAGCAGGCACCTGCAGCGATCAGGTTCAGCTCGAGCATGTCGCGCAGCTCGTCGTCGGTGACCTCCGTCATCGGCTTGACGTGCGCGTCGTCGGTGCCCCCGGCGTTGTTCACCCAGATGTCCAGATGCCCGAACTCGGCGACCGCCGCCTCGGCGAGCCCGACGCGTACCTGCGGGTCGCGCAGGTCGCCGGGGAGCTCGACGGCGCGACGCCCGCGGGCGCGGACCTGCTCGGCGACCTCGGCCACGTCGTCGGCGCGTCGGCTCGTGACGACGACATCGGCGCCCGCCTCCGCAAGCGCGATCGCGATCCCCCGGCCGATGCCGCGGCCGGAGCCGGTGACGACGGCGACGCGGTCGTCGACGCGGAAGAGGTCCAGGATGCTCATGGCCGTCATGCTGGCACACCGTCGCACGCTGCCAGCGCCTGGGCGATGCCCATGTCGAGCCGGATACTGGCGAGGTGCTCCGCGCGGGTCGCACCGCGGTTGACGATCGCGATCGGGATGCCGCGGTCCGCGGCCGCCTGCACGAAGCGACGCCCCGAGTAGACGTGCAGCGACGAGCCCAGCACGACCACGCTCCGTGCCCGCTGCACGAGTGCATAGGACTCGGCCACGCGATCACGGGGGACGGACTCCCCGAAGTACACGACGTCGGGCTTCAGCGGGCCTCCGCAGCGCTCGCAGTCGACCATCCGGAACTGCTGGACCTGCTCGTCGGTGAGCTCCACGTCGCCGTCGGGGTTGTGGGCGCCTGCGGTGGCGGACCAGCCGGTATTCGCCGCCAGCAGCCGCTCCTCGACGGCGGCCCGCGGGACCACCGTCGCGCAATCCAGGCACGCAACGCGATCGAGGCGCCCGTGCAGGTCGATGACACCGGCCGACCCGGCCAGCTGGTGCAGCCCGTCGACGTTCTGGGTGATGACGGCGTCGACGAGGCCGCGGTCCTGCAGGCGGGCCACTGCGCGATGCCCCGCATTGGGCTCGGCCCGTCGCATCAGCGGCCAGCCAGCGTGACTGCGCGCCCAGTAGCGGTGGCGGGCGGACGGCTCGGAAGTGAACTCCCGGTAGGTCATCGGGGCGTGACGACGCAGTGACGCACCCGAGGGGCCGCGGTAGTCCGGGATGCCGGAGTCGGTGGACATGCCGGCGCCGCTGAGGACGAGCACGCCTCCGGCGGCGATCAGCTCGGCGAGTGGCGACACGGCTGGGGATCCCACTCCCCCATCGTGGCGAACGTTTCGCGGCGCCGCACCCGCACGGGCTCGAGCGTGGCTACTGTGCTCGCATGATGCTGTCGATGTTCGTCCTGTGGACCATCGTCTTCGTGGGGATCTTCGTCCGCCGCCGCTGGGTCATCCCCGTCTCCCTCGTCACCATCATCTGGACCGTCGTGCTGCTGCGGCCCCACATGACCGACCCGATCCCGCTCAACTTCTAGCGCGAGGCTGACGACATGACCGACGCGCAGGCGACGCGGATCGCCCGACTCATCAACATCATCGCGCTGTTCGCCCTCATCGGGGTGCTCGCGGGATCCATCCACCTGCAGGTCGGCGTCGGCGAGCAGCCCTGCCCCCTGTGCCTCGTCCAGCGCTCCGCCATGATCGGACTTGCGGTCGGGCCGATCATGAACCTGCTGTGGGGCATGAAACCGGCGCACTACGCCGTGAGCATCCTGGCCGCAGTCGCAGGCTCCGCGGGGTCCATCCGGCAGATCCTGCTGCACATCAACGACCCGATGGGGACGGGATACGGACCCGCCATTCTCGGCTGGCACCTCTACACCTGGGCCTTCATCACCTTCGTGATCGCCATCGTCGGCATCGCGGTGCTCCTGATCTGGAACCGGCCCTTCACCGTCGAGGACCGCGGGGTCCTGTCCGACACAAGGGCGATGCGGGTGCTGGCGCTCACCTGCATCGCCTGGGTCACCCTCGACCTCGTCGTCATCATGGTGACGGTCATCCCCGAGTGCGGGCTCGGGATGTGCCCGGACGATCCCCCGAACATCACCGGCTTCGGCGACATCGGCGGATGGATCTTCGTCCTCGCCACGGGGGTCGTGGCCCTCATCACGGCCCTCGTCATCGACAGTCGCCGCAGTCGTCGCTCGCGCCGCTGATCCCGCCTGCCACCGCGACTCCTGCAGTTCGCGTCACACCGCACAGTCACTTGTGACGCCAACTGCAGGAGTAGCGGGCAGCCCGGATCGAGGCCGGGGATCCTGCGCCGCCCGCTACTCCAGGCGGATCGTCGGCAGCACCCGTGACAGCCAGCGGGGCATCCACCAGTTGGACCGGCCGAGCAGGCTCATCAGCGAGGGCACGAGCACCAGCCGCACGATGAAGGCGTCGATGAGCACGGCCGACGCCAGTGCCACGCCGAAGAGTTTGATGGTGTCGTTCGGCGTGGGCACGAAGGACAGGAACACGCTGGTCATGATCGTCGCAGCCACGACGACGACGCGTCCGGATCCGGCGAGTCCGAGGCGGACCGCCTCGCGATTGTCCGGACTGGCCTGCCAGGCCTCGCGCATGCGCGAGACGAGGAACACCTGGTAGTCCATCGACAGGCCGAACAGGATGGCGAACACCATGATCGGCAGGAAGGGCAGGATCGGCCCGGTTCCCGTCACGCCCAGCAGCGAGTCGGCGATGCCGAGCTGGAAGATCGCCACAGTGACGCCGAGCGCACCGGCGAAGCTCAGCAGGCTGGTGATAGCCGCCGTCAACGGGATGACCAGCGAGTGGAACAGCAGCATCAGCGCCAGGAAGCCCAGGCCGATCACGAGCAGCAGGAACACCGGGAGCGCGGCCTGCAGCACCGTGGTGAAGTCCTCGGAGACCGCCTGCGTCCCGCCCACGTAGATGCGTGCCTTGGTCGCCTTCTCGACCCTGGGTGCCGTGGTGTCGCGGATCGTCGTGAGCAGGTCGGTCGTGCGCTCGTCGGTGGGTGAGGTCTTCGGGTGGACGATGATGCTGGTGACACGGTCGTCCTTGCCCCCGAAGATCGCCTTGTCGTGCTTGACGAGCGGCAGCATTCCCGACGACGGGATGGTCTCGGCGACGCCGGGGGTGCGCTCAAGGTCCTTCACGGCGGCCGCGAGCGCGGCCATGTCACGCGGCTTGTCGGTCTCCAGTGCGATGAAGAACGGCCCGTTGACCCCCTCGCCGAATCCTGCGGCCATCAAGTCGAACCCCTCGCGGGACACGCTGCCGGGGGCATTCGACCCGTCATCGGGGAAGCCGAGCGTCATCGAACGGGCGGGCCAAGCCAGCACGGCGATCACGATGAGCGCGAGAAGCGCCCACACGACGGGGGCCTTCTGCAGCACCCGGCCGTAGGCGTTCCAGCGGGACCTCGTCGGGTCGAAAGCACGCGGGTGACGCGCCCAGGGAAGGCGCAGGCCCAGCGATCGTGCACCGAGCAGTGACAGGAGTGCCGGCAGCATCCACAGTGCCGAGAGCATCACCATCAGCACCGTCAGTGCCGCGGCGAGCGCGAGCCCGTTGAAGAACTCGATCCGCAGTACGAACATGCCCAGCAGGGCCACGATGACGGTGCTGCCCGCGAAGGCGACCGCCTTGCCCGCTGTGCCGACGGCTGTCAGGGCGGCGTCGCGCGGAGTGCTCCCGGACCGCAGCCCCTGCGTGAACCGGTTGAGGATGAACAGGCCGTAGTCGATGCCGACGCCGAGCCCGATCATCGCCGCAAGGGTGGGGGCGAAGGACGCGACGTCGGCGAACCGTGCGACGACGAGCACGAGCATCTGCCCCGCGACGAGCCCGGTGAGGGCGACGACGATCGGCAGCCCGGCGGCGATCAGCGATCCGAACGCGATCGCGAGGATGATGATCGCGACGAGCAGCCCGATGGCCTCGGAGTTGTCCGGGCCGCCGCCTGCCGCGTCGATCGCCGCTCCTGACGCACCGATGCGCAGGTCGGCGCTGCGCGCCTCCTCGACGATTGCGACAACTCGGTCGGACTCTGCGACCGACAGCGTCGGGTGCGAGAACGTCACCGTGGCGTACGCCACCTTCCGGTCGGGTGAGATCGGCGAGATCGCCCTCTGGGTCGCACCGGCCGCCTTCACGACGGCATCGATGCCGTCCTCGACCTGGGCGAGCGCCTGACGGGCCTTGGTGACGTCGGCGGGCAGGGCACCGGCGAGGGCCGCAAGGTGCTCGGGATTCGCGGAAGCCAGTGCGCTGCGGGTGTCGTCCGGGATCCGCGCCAGGTCATCGACCGCGGTGAAGGCCGCTGTTATGGCCGTCGCGTCGGAGGACGTCACGCCCGGGATCCGGCCGAGCTCCTTCGGGGTGAGCGACGCCAGCCCCGAGAGCAGCTCGGGCGGAGCGGCGGCGACCTTCGCCAGCCCGGGGAGCGCTTTGGCCAGGGCCGCCAGGCGCTGGGGGTCGGCCTTCTCCAGCGGCTCGAGCCGGTCGATGAGATTAGCCGCCTCGGTCAGCTGTGCGGAATCGAGCCCGGTCGCCCTCGACAGCGCCTGCGCGATCGCCGTGCGGGCCGCGGCACGAAGATCCATGGGCAACGCCTTGCTGCAGTCACGTCCGTAGTTCCTGCCGTAGGGGCCCTCGACGCACTTCGTGAACGGCAGCTTCGAGAGCCTCTCCAGCATCGGGTCGATCGCCGCCCGGGTCCTCTTGGACGTGACCTCCTCGTTGCGCTCCTGCCACACGACCGTGACAGACGAGGTGGTCGCGGGCCCCTTCTCCAGGGACTGCAGCAGGTTCTGCGCCGTGGTCGACGACGCACCCGGCAGGGCGAAGCTGTCGTTGTAGGTCCCCGGGAACGCCGCGGCGCCGGCGCCGATGCCGACAAGGACGAGCAGCCATGCCAGCAGTGCCCATACCGGGTGGCGCACCGCCCAGCGGCTCATCCCGGCACCGTCCCGACCTCCCACACCTGGCCGTCCGGGGTGTCGCGCACCTCGATGCCGGCCGCGAGCAGGTCATCGCGCAGCAGGTCGCTCGCCGCGAAGTCCTTCGCCGCACGGGCGCGCGCGCGGGCGCGCAGGGCCACCTGCACCACCGGGTCGAGCACCGAGTGCGGATCCCGCAGGCCCTCCCGGGCCGCCCCGGCCAGGGCGACGAGCATCGCGCGCAGGATGCGCCGGGCAGCATCGGCGTCACTGCCCTGCAGCGTGTCAGCGGACCACGCGTGGATGGCCTCCTCCAGGGCGAGCGCCTCCTCGACAGCACCCTCGGCGTCACCCGCGGCCAGTCGCGCATCGAACCGCTCGCGGTGCCCGAGCGCCGCATCGCGCAGCGAGGGCGGGGCCGAGTCCGGCGACGCGGACGTCGTCGTGGACGAGGGATCCGGTGCCGCCGAGGCGGCTGGAGCGGCGCGACCACCGGACTCGCCCGTCTCCCCCGCCAGCAGACGCTCCAGTTCGTCGACCGGCACGGTCCGACCCGCCGGGATCACGTGCGAGCGGCCCGCCGCACGCACCGTCAGCCCACCGGCACCGTGGACGGCCACCTCACGGGTCACGGCATCGAGGATGACCGCCGTGTGCTCATCGACGCCGAGCACGCCGACCGCGTCGGGGAGCAGCCCCTCCATCACGGCCAGCCGCTGTTCGCCGAGGTAGCAGTAGCGGGTGTCGTGCCGACCACCCTCGCGGTTGTCGAAGTGCGGGATCACGGCGACATCGAGCCCGAGGACCTCGCCGAGCAGGTCCAGGCCCGGGACCCAGTGCGGCTCCTCGCCCACCTTGTAGATCTCATAGACCGGTACCGACCACGACCCCGCCGTCACGGCCGCGGCGCTGCCCAGCACGACGGTGCCCGAGCGGCCGATGACGTCGACCAGCGCATCAGGGACTGGCGTGCCGCGCCACTGGCCGAGGGCGTACGTCGGACTCCCAGGCCCGGCGAAGACGAAGCGGGAGCGGCCGATGAGGTCGACCGACCGCTCGCGCGAGGCCGCCGAGTCGTCGTGCCGCCGCCAGCGGGCGACCTCGATCGGCTGCCCCACCGCATCGGCGAAGTACTCCTGCACCTTGCCGGTCAGGTCGTCGACATTGGCCTGGAAGCCGAACGGGGTGTCGAGCATGGCTCGGGGCCCGTCCCCGGCATGGGCGATGAGCGAGCGGTGGAGCTTGACCATGGTCGGGGCCGTCTCACCCGATCCCATGATGACGATGCGGCCGCTCACAGGCTGTGCCTGCCTGCCGGACCGCGGCCCTGCCGCACCCGCTAGCCCTCGATGACCAGTCGCTGGCGGCGCAGCGACATCACCAGCGCGATGACCCATCCGATGATGGTCCAGCCCAGCAGCAGGTTCACCCAGAACACACTCCAGTGGGGCACGTCGCGTACCGCTGCGATGGCCCACGGCGCCATGTAGCCGACGGTGAGGACCGCGACGATGACGGCGACCACCTTGGTGGCGGTCCAGGACGGGTTGGCCGGCTCCACGCGTAGGTTGGACATGCCCGCGATCCTAGACGGGGTGCCAGCACCCCGAAAGGTCGCGCGGCCCGGGGCGTCCCGGGCACACTCGGCCACGATGTCCCCATCGCCCCGGCGACCCCGGGGCCCAGACGCCAGGAGGAGCCATGCGGGCACTCATCGTGGAGGACGACGACTTCACGCGCTTCCTGCTGGTGCGCACGGTGAGCTCGCTGGGCGCCGAGGTCGTCGTCGATGCCCCGTCCGCGGCGGCCGCGATGCCCCTCGCTGAGCAGCACCGTCCGGACCTGGCCCTGCTCGACCTCGACCTCGGCGGCGGCCCGAACGGCATCGACGTCGCCCACGCGCTGCGCAAGCGCCTGCCGGCCATCGCCCTGGTCATGCTGTCGACCTACCAGGATCCTCGGCTGATCGGATCCCCACGGGACCTGCCCGTCGGCCTGATCTACCTGTCGAAGCGGTCGATCGCGAATGCCGAGCTCCTGACGGGGGCGATCGAGACTGCGCTGGCGGCGCCGTGCAAGGAGCGCAAGGCCCCGCAGGGCCTGAAGGCCAGCACGGCAGGACGCGCGCTGAGCGACAACCAGATCGAGGTCATGCGACTGGTGGCCGAGGGCTGCTCGAACGCCGAGATCGCCCGGCGCAGGAGCCTCACCGAGCCCGCGGTCGCCAAGGCCGTGGCGCGCCTGGCCAAGCAGTTGGGCCTGGACCCGGGCCCGAGCGGGAACCTGCGGGTGCTGATCACGCAGGCGTACTTCGAGCTCGTCGGGCAGTCGACGGTGCCCCGTGGGTAGGGGCAGAGGGAGCGCGTGCACCGCGGCCAGGGGCAGCGGGAGCGCGTGCATCGTTGCCCACGACCCCGTGGCCGAGGAGGGCGTGCAGCTCGAGCTCGCCCGCGTCGAGCTCGCCGTCATCGCGTCGGCCCTGCGGCAGCGCCTGGCAACGGCCGCCCCCGCGCCGGGCGGATTGATCCCGACGGATGCCGAGGACGCCAGCCTGCTGACCCTGGACGACTGGTGGGCGATCTCGTCGCAACTCGGCTCCCCCACGGTCAGCGCGACCTTCGACTCCCTCGTCCGCGAGGCCGTGACGCGCCGGCTCGGCGATGACGGACCTGACGGGGCGCGGCAGCGCGTCGCGGTCCTGGACGAGCGTCAGCGCGCCGAGCTGGCTGCCCTCGTCGCCGAGCTGCGTGGTGCCCCGCCCGCCGACGCACTCGACCGGGCGTTGCGCGCGACCGACGCTGCAAGCCGATGCCGGCAGCTGCGAAGCATCGTGCGCGACATGACCGGACCCGCCGCGACCCCGGCTCGGCCCCTCGACGAGGCCATCACGACGGTACGCGAGCAGTGGGCTCCGCTGCGCGAGGTGCGGATCAGCGGGGTTGGGCCGGAGGTGGCGCAGCTCGGGCCCTGCGCGCAGCGCGACCTGCTGCGGATCGTGCAGGACGGCGTCGCGGGGGCGGCGCGGACATCGAGCAGCAGCATCGTGCGCGAGCGAGTCGTCGACCCCTGCCATCCCGGGGTCGAGGCCGAGGTGTCGGTGACGTGCCGCGGCGGTGCGTCGCCGATCGAGGTCGACGTGCAGGTGGTCCCGACGGCCTGACCGCCGGTCCCGCGGGACCTGCCGCGGCGCCTGCTCGATGTCGGCCGCGCCCCGTAGGGTGAAGATCGGTCACCGCGGTCGCAGGGAGGGTCCGGCATGCGCATCATCCACGCCGCCGACCTGCACATCGACAGCCAGCTCTCCGGGCTGTCGTCGGCGCTGGCCGACCACGCCGACGCCGACCTCATCTCCGGTGCGACCCGCTCCGCCTTCCGCGGCCTGATCGACTGGGCGATCACCGAGCAGCCGGACGCACTCGTGCTCGCGGGCGACATCTTCGACGGGTCGTGGAAGCACACGGGCACGCGACGCGTGTTCGTGGAGGGCATGCGCGACCTCGCCGATGCCGGGATCCCCGTCGTCATGGCGAGCGGCAACCACGATGCGGCGAGCGTGCTGATGGCGGAGGTCATCTACCCCCCATCCATGCACGTGCTGTCGGTCGAGTCAGCCGAGACGCTCCGTCTCGACGACGCGGGACTGTCGTTCCATGGTCAGGGCTACGCGACGCCGGCCATCGAGCACTCGCTGGCCGCGCACTACCCGCTGCCGGATCCCGGCCTGGTGAACATCGGCGTCCTGCACGCGAATGTGGGCGGGTCGTCCGGGCACGACAACTACTCGCCCTGCACCGCTGACGACCTCCGCAGCCTCGACTACAGCTACGTCGCCCTCGGCCACGTCCACGCACGTCGCAGCTTCCTCGACGGCCAGCGCACCTTCGCCGCCTACCCCGGCAACCTCCAGGGCCGATCGGTGCGCGAGACCGGCCCCAAGGGCGCCCTGCTGGTCGACCTCGCCGACCCACGGGCCCCGCACGTGCAGTTCCAACCGCTGGACGTGCTGCGCTGGGAGGTCATCGAGGTCGACGCGACCGATCCCGCGCGCCCGATGTCGTCCGCCGACGACGTGCTGGCCGCGATCGCCGCGGACCACCAGCAACTGCGCGCCCACAGCGGTTCGCTGCCGCTCATCGTCCGCACGCGCATCACCGCCGATCCCCGCCTTCTGGGTGCACTGCGCGCCTCTGAGGAGCTCACCGAGCTGGTCCGCGATGTGGTGGCCGGCTCCACGCTGGAGAAGGTGACGCTGCACCGAGCGCCGCACGAGGAGTCCGACGCGCCCGTCGTGGATGCCGCGCTGCGCGCGGAGCTCGAGCGCGCCATCGACGACCTCGCGCCGGGCGAGGCAAGTGCGCTGCTGACGGAGGTGCGCACGCGCACGCAGGCGCTGCTGCGCGACTCCGGTGTGGACCTCAGCTCATCCACGGCACTGTCCGCGCTGATCGCCGAGGCCGGGCAGGAGCTGCTCGACGAGCTCTCTGCAGGAGACACACCGTGAGCCACCTCGCGGACGTCACCTTCGCGCCGTTCGGCGTACTGGGCCCGACGACGCTGAGCTTCGCGCCCGGGCTGACCGTGGTGTTCGGCCGCAATGAGGCCGGCAAGAGCACGCTTCTCGCCGGACTCGATGCTGTGGTGTCCGGACTGCCCCGCACCTCCGTCCATGGCGTGCGACCCACCGACCTCGGCGTCCGGTTCACGATCGCGACCTACGCGGTGGGCTCGGTGGAGTACCGGCGCACGCCGTCGGAGGTGCTGCGCGCCGACGACCTCACCCGGATCGATGACCCTTGGCTGCCCGCCGTCCGGGGGTGGGGGCCCTGGCTCGACACGCACGGCCTGGACCATGCCGCGATGCGCGAGGGCGGGCGCCAGCTGGTCACCGGCACGGGCGACCTGGCCGATGTCATCTTCCTCTCCCACGAGGGCTTCAGCGCACGGCGCCTGCGGAATCGGCTCGCCCGACGCGCCGAGGCCCTGTTCCGCCCCCGCAGGAGTGCGCACTCCCTCATCGCTGACGCCGTCACGGCTCTCGAGGCCGCCCGCGAGCGCGAGTCGCGCGCCACCGTCGACCCCGCCCGCATCCGGGTCCTCGCGAACCAGGTGCAGGAGGCCCTGCGCGACGAGGCGGTGGCCCGCGAGCGGCGTGACGAGGTCTCCACGACGCTCCATCGGCTCGAGCGCGACATCAGCGCCCTGGACTACGTCGCAGCAGTAGTCCGCCTCCAGGGGGCCGCGGCGGACCTCGCGGCAGCCGGTCTCATGCCCATTGCCGATGCCCGACGCACGGTCGACCTGATCGCCGACCTCGCAACCGTGCAGCAGGAGCGCGAGCACCTGCCGCGCGACCTCGACGCCATCGCGCGCCAGATCGCCGCATCCCCCGCCGCCGATCCGATCCTCGACGACGCCGAGCCCATCGACGAGGCCAACCGCGGGCTGGCGCAGGCGCAGGCGCACCGCGCGGCCGCGGAGACCTCGCGCACGGCTGAGCACGAGGCGCGCGCCGACGTCGTCGCGCTGCTCGAGCGCCTGCAGGCACCGGTCCCCGAACCGGAGTCCCTGCACGCGTCCGCTGCCGCGCTGCTCGTCGGCGACGACGTCGCGGCGGGTCTGCAGGCCCGAGCGGATGAGGCCGGGCAGGCGAGGCTCGTGTGGCAGCAGGCGCGGGAGGCCCGACGCGAGGCCGAGGCAGAACTCGCGCAGCGCCGAGAGGAGCTCGGCGAGGCCGCCGAGGTCGACCCGGCCGAGGTCACCGCAGCGCGCGACTCGCGGGATGCGGCATGGCACGACGTGGCGGCCGCCCTCGGCCGAGTGCTCGACGACGCTGCGCGCAACGCCCTCGCGACCCGGCTCGAGCAGGCCCAGCAGCGGGCCGACGAGGCGGCCGACCGATTCGCCTCGGACCTTTCCGCGTGGTCACGCCTCGATGCCCGCGCCGACGAGCTGGCGCGTCGCGCCCAGCGCACCGCTCGCGAGGAGAGCACCCGCCGCGACGACCTCGAGGCCGCCGAGCGGCGCTGGTCCGACGTCGCAGCGGCGGCCGGCCTGCCCGCCGGACTCACCGATGAGGGCTGGTCGACCAGGGCCTCGCTGCTGGAGCAGCTGGCCGAGGGCCTGCGCTCCTGGACCGCGGCGCAGGAGCAGGTCGCCGCGCAAGCGGCGCAGTGGTCCGCCTTCGCCGAGTCCGTGGCCACGGTGGCGCGTCGTCATGATGTCGTCGCAGACGTTCCCGGTCAGGTGGCCCAGCTCCACGACCAGCTGCAGCGGGCGCGTGAAGCGCGGCAGGAGCTCGCCCGCCTGCGCGGCGAGCACGAGCGAATCGCGGCCCGCATCGCCGAGGCGGCCGATGAGGAGGGCGTGATCGCGCACCAGCTCGACGCGCTCGTCGAGTCCACGCACCCGTCCAGCCTGGACGGCCTTGCGGAGCTGGCCGAACGCACGATCGAGCATGACGAGCGCACCACCGAGCTCGTGAACGCGCGGATCCCGCTGCGGGCCGTGTTCGAGACCGATGCGCAGGTCGACGCCGCGATCGAGCGCCTGGCCGCAGCGGTGCCGTCCGACCTGGCGGACGAGGTCGACGAGCGACGTGCCGAGCGCAACGAGCGAATCGCCGAGTACGAGGAGGCGCGCGACGTTCGGGTGGCCGCCGATCACGCACTTCGCGAAGCCGAGGAGGCCGACGATGCGGCGGCCGCCGCGCAGGAGGCCCGCAGCGCACGCGACCACCTGGCAGAGCTGGTCGAGGAGTACGCGCGGACGGTCATCGCACTGCGCCTGCTCGATGACCGGCTCGAGGCGCAGGTCCTCGCCCACGGCTCGAGCACGCTCGATCGGGCCGGAGAGCTGCTGGAGTCCCTGACCGAGGGTCGCTACGTCGCGCTGTCGTCGCGCGAGGCCGGTGACGGCCGGCGCACGCTGCGCATCCACCGACGCGACCGCGAGCCGGTCACCGTCGACGCGCTGTCCGAGGGCACCGCCGACCAGGTGTTCCTCGCCCTGCGCCTCGCAGGCCTCGAGCATCGCCTGGCCCAGCAGCACGCCCAGGGCGTCACCGCCCTGCCGGTCGTCCTCGACGACGTCCTGCTCGCCTTCGACGACGACCGCACCGGCATCGCCCTGCACGCCCTCGCGGCGTGGGCCGGCGACCGCCAGGTCATCCTCACCACTCACCACGCGCATGTGCGCGCGGCAGCCGTCGAGCAGGGCATCGAGGTCGTCGACCTGCCGGAGCCGGCCGTGATCCAGGAGCTCGGTGCCCCCGCGGAGATCCGCAGCTCAGCGCGCTTCGATGCGGGTGTCACGCCGCCCGCGGGTCGCGCCACGCGCGCGGAGAAGATCTCCCGCATCCGGCAGTGGGCTCCGTCAGCCGGGTTCGAGATCTCCGCACGGGGCCGTATCCCGATCGAGGTGGAGCAGGCCTTTGACGCGGCCCATCCGGACCTCGCCCTGCCCTGATCGTCCGTGGTCGGCGCGGGCGATCAGAAGGGGAACTCCTCTTCGTCCGAGGCCACGCCCATCAGGTCGCGCAGCACCACATCGGGCGCCTGCACATCCCAGTCCGGGCCGGTGGCCTGCGGCACGGTCAGGCCCTCGGCCGCCACGTCGAGCACGTCGGCGGGCCGACGGTCGCACCAGCGGGCGACCTCGCACGTCGCGCACGGCGGCCGCACCCCGATCGGGTGCTCGTCGTCGAACAGCCAGGCGTCGACCCGACCGGCCAGCGCCGTGCGGGCCACGAGCACCGTCACCGGATCAGCGGCATCGAAGACGAGCACGCGACCGGCCTCGGGCCCCAGCAGCTCGAGCTCGACGCGGCCCGGGCCCGGGGTGGGCTGGGCATCGGGTCGGTAGCCGTCGGCGAGGAGGCAGACGGCCGCCGCCACCTGCGGGTAGCGGACCAGCAGGTCGTTGGGGTCGTCGGGCAGGTTGCGTGGACTGAGGGTCTTGATCTCGCGCAGCACCCACCGGCCGTCGGCCGCGAGGTACGCGGCATCGGGTCGCGTGCTGAACAGCACGTTGGCGTCGGTGTCCCACGCGGTGATGTCGACCTCGGACACCATGCGGGTGACGTCCGCGTCGGACCACGGGCACAGCGCCAGGTGCTGGCGCAGGTACGGGGCGCGGGCCGCGAGGTCGTCCGAGCTCCAGCCGAGCACCTCATGCAGTGCCGCGCCCCCGTTCGCGTCGAGATCGGCCTCGCGGCAGGGCTCTCCCCGCTCGTGCGCGAGTCGGAGCCAGTCATGGACGGCGGTGCCGCGACGCAGCGCGTCGGACGGCTCCTGCCGCTCGCGCGGCAGGCCGAGGTCGCGCAGCAGGTGCAGCTGGCGGGGGCATGCGGCATGGGTCCACAGGTCCGACGGTGAGAGCGCACGCAGTCTCGTCGAGAACCCCGCGATGCCGAGCAGTCCCGGATACTGCGGCACGCCTTCGCAGACGTGGCGCACGTTGCAGGTGCCGCAGCCGCGACCGGCACGCGTCGCCCCGCCGGCGAGCCGGCCGAGCGTCCCGGGCACCTGCGCGAGGAAGGCCTGCTCGGCCTCCTGCGGTGAGCCGGTGAACCGCACGTCGCTGGACCCGTCGAGCACGCCGATGACGCGCACGCGCACGGTGTCCGCCGCAGGCGGCTGGGCCATCGACCGAGTCGGCCGGAACGGCTTCCACCACCCGCTCGACGTGTCGGCGACGAAGCCGCTGCCCGCGACGTGGGCGAGGAAGGCAGGCTCGGCCGGACCAAGCGGCACGTCGCCCGCACGCCGCCAGCGCAGGAGATGCACCTCGCGCACCGAGCCGTCGCGACTGACGTGGTGGACCGCCCATCCCCAGAACTCCGTGCGCTCACCCTCAGGGTCCTGCACCGCGACGACGTCCGCGACCACCACACTCTCCGGCAGCTCGCCGGCCGCGCGCAGGGACTCCAGGACCTCCAGGTAGCCCAGCACCCCAGCCTCGGCCGCCGCCACCGACTCGTCGGGCCAGTCGTCGCGCGACTGCGCGGCGGCCTTCGCCACCGCATCGTGGATGCGGACCGCGGCCGGGCCGGCCTCCGCCGGGGTGGTGAGCAGCAGCAGCGCGGCGTCGCGGACCAGGCCGAGCGGGAAGGAGCCGAGCCCGGAGGGCTCGCGCGGGGCGCGGGCGACGGGATACAGGTCGGGACGGGCCTTGCGCGCGACCTGCTCGGGACAGCCCTGGTCTCGGGTCATGACGCTGGTGACGCGCACGAAGCCGGGTGCGCCCTTGGCCTCCCACGGCGGATCCCACGCGGGGACGGGCACGGTCATGGCGCACCCTCGTCGAGGTCGGCAAGCGGCACGTCCTCGTCGTCGACCGGCGTCGACGCGACCCTCCGCATGACGTCCGGGCTGGCCTCGAGAAGGCGGTGGCTGGGCTCGGTGCCCGGGGTCGGCCGCGCCCGCTCGTCGACGGCCGGGCAGGCGGAGCGGTACGGGCAGTACTGGCACAGCGGACCCGGTCGGGCCGGCCACACGGACGCGTCATGAGCCTGCAGGCGCTCTCCCTGCGCCCGCACGAGGTCGCCCTGCACCCGGTCGAGCGCCTGGGGCGGCGTGGGCCGGACGAGGGTGCGCGCGGGCGAGCCGAGGTACATCAGGGCTACCTCGGCGACGTCGGTGCCCTGCTCGCCGAGCATCCGCGCATACAGCAGCACCTGCCGCCAGTAGTCGCCGGCGTACCGCGGCTTGGCCCCGCCGGTCTTGTAGTCGAGCACCCGGGCACCGGCGGTCGCGAACTCCAGGCGGTCGACGAGCCCGGCGATGGGCACGCCGTCCAGGGTCGCCGAGACCTTCCGCTCGAGGCCCTCGGGCACGACGTCGACGAGCTCGGGCTGCTCCTGATCGAAGTAGTTGGCGAGTGCCGCTCCGGCGCGGGCGCGCAGGTCATCGCGGTCGATGCGCGGATCGAGCCGGTCGGCCAGGGCGGCCGCCTCCTCGGCGTACAGGTCGCGTGCCCGCTCACGCGTCCGCTCGTCGGGCTCCAGTTCGAGCAGGCGCTCGAGGACGTCGTGCACGAGGGTGCCGGCCTCCATCGCCGCCGTGGGGACGCCACGCCAGCCCTGCGCATAGCGCCACCAGTAGGCCAGGGGGCAGCCGAGGAAGGAGTTCAGCGAGGAGGGGGACCAGACCTCGGGCAGCACGCCGGAGGCGGCGTCGTCCACCTGCACCAGCATGTCGACCTGCACCAGCATTGGGCGAATGTATCGACGGCCCCTGACACCGGACGTCGGAAACCGAGGTCGCCGGGCCGTCGACATACACTGGCGGGGCAGTCGGGGGCGGACGACGGGTCGGGGAGCTGATGAAGCGCAGGTTCCGGTGGGGCATGGTCGTCGCAGGGCTGGCGACGGCCCTCGTCGCCTCTCTCGCCACCGGGGCCGCGCAGGCGGCTCCCGGCACCTCGATGAGCGTGCCAGCGGCCCAGAACGCCCGCTCCGAGGCCGACGACCTCGCCCGTGATGCCCGAGCCCTGCAGGCCTCCGTCACGCGCACCCTCGACGCCTACGAGCGCACGTTCGGGCCGAGCCTGCCCGCCGGCGACCGGCGCACGCTGACGGCGATGGCCGCGGAGGCCGATCGGTCGCTCGCTGCCGTGGCCACCGAGGTCGACCGGCTGGCCGCGGCCCTGAACCGCGGGGCCTCGTCGACCCGGGTCTCCGCTGCGCACAGCCGCGCCCAGGCGGCATGGGCGCGCGCCCAGATGGCCGCCGACCGGTCGTTCGCGCAGGCGCGCACCCTGCTCGAGCCGCACATGAGCCTCGCCGACCGCTTCAGTGCACTCTCGGACTACACGACACTGATGGGCCAGTTCGAGGACCTCGGCGAGGACATCGACACCCTGGACCTCACCGCCCGCGGCTGAGGTTCCGGCGCCGTCACAATCGTGAGGGCCCCGCACGGCCCGCACCCCATGGTGCAGGCTGGCATCGTGCGGGCGACCCGGGTCATCTACGTCGAGAACGACCCCGCGCTCCTCGGGATCCTGCGCGGCATGCTCGATCGGCAGGAGGGCGTTGAGGTGGTGTGCGCGTGCACCACCGCGGCCGATGCGCTGAGGTGCGAGGGCATCGACGATGCGGATGTCGCACTGCTCGACCTCGGCCTCGGTCCCGACAGCATCAACGGCATCGACCTCGGCATCGCCCTGCGCGAGCGCAACCCAAACATCGGCATCGTCATCCACTCCCAGCACGAGGTCGGCCACGTGCTCCCTCTCCTGCCCACAGGCGACGACATGGGGTGGTCCTACCTGCCCAAGACCGGTGACATGCGGATCGCCGACGTCGTCGCCGTGCTGCGCTCGACCGCCGCGGGGATGAGCACCGGCCGAGACATCACCAGCGCGCGGCCCGTCCCGTCGCTGGGCGACCTCACCGACCGCCAGCGGGCCGTGATGGCGCTCGCCGCGGACGGCCTCGCCGCACCGGAGATCGCCCGACGCCTCGGCACGACCCACGAGGGGGTCCGCCAGGAACTGTCCCGCGCCTATCGCGTGCTCATCCCCGAGGTGGGCGAGGGGGAGGACCGGCGGACACGGGCCGTCGTGGCCTACCTTCGCCTCGTGCGCCAGGAGACCTGGACCGAGTCGTGACGACGCGCGCGGACTCGTTCACGCTGCACCCGTGGTGGCGCTACCTGGGCCCCTGGCCCGCCCGGCCGGCGCTGGTCGCGATCCTTGCGGCGACGTTCTTCACGTTCACCGCGCTGGCCACCGCCATCCTCGAACGCTCCACCGTCGCGACGGTCGGATTCGTGCCGCAGATGGCCTCGGTGGTGACCTCGGCGATCACCGTGTGGGCGTTCCTGCTGGTGATGCGCCGCATCCAGGACCGCTGGGCGATGGGCCTGCCCGCCTACCTGATCGCCTTCCTCGTCGCTGCGACCGCGGGCGTGGTCGTCCGCACGTACACCGCCGATCTTGCGGACGTGAACTTCGCCTCCCCCCTGTCCACCCTGCTGTCCGTCGTGCGCCTGTGGCTGCCGCTGGTCGCCATCAACTCGATCATCGGGGTGGCCACCGCGCGACTGCAGGACCAGGTGGCGAAGACGGAGGCGGCGCTCTCCCTCGCGCGCGAGCAGCAGGACCGCATGCTCGAGGCCGACGAGCACGCCCGCCGTCAGGTCGCGGACGCCCTGCACGACCGCGTGCAGGCCGGCCTCATCGCCGCATGCCTGCAGCTGCAGGACATCGACCCGGCCGACCGGGCCGCCATCGACACGGTCATCGCCCGTCTCGAGGAGCTGCGCAAGGTCGACGTCCGCCGGGCGGCGCGAGCCCTGAGCCCGACCCTCTCCGAGGTCGGCCTGGCCAGCTCGCTCTCGGAGCTGGCCAGCCAGTTCGAGCCGGGGATGGTGACCCTCGTGACCGTCGAGCCGCTGATCGATGCACCCGGGTTCGTCGACGAGCGCACGCGACTGGGGATCTACCGCATCGTCGAGCAGGCCCTGCTGAACGCGGCCATCCATGGTCGTGCACGCATGTGCGAGGTCAGGGTCGGATCCACCGCGCCCGGGCAGGCCCCGGGCGCACCGACGGCCGACGCGGACGTCGTCGTGGAGGTCGACGACAACGGCCGGGGATTCCGCGAGGGGCCGCGCTCCGATGGCTCGGGGGCAGCGCTCGTCAGCGCCTGGACCCAGGCGCTCGGCGGATCGTGGTCGTGGGGCGACCGCCCCGAGGGCGGAGCCCGCGTCAGCGCAGCACTGCCAGGTCACAGATGTGACGTTGCCGGCTGCAGCGTCCACGGCGCTCCTAGCGTGCCAGCACCGGCCGATGCCCCCAGGAGGATCCCGTGACGCGGTTCCATCGACGCCCGACGAGCCCACGGCTCGCCGTCGCAGCCCTCGCCCTGGCTGGCCTGTGCCTGGGGGCCGCCGCCTCACCGGCCTGGGCCGAGGACACCACGACGGGCACCGTCGAGGCCGTGTCCGTCCGCGTGCCCCTCTACACGACGCCCTCGCCGCAGGACTTCGGCCAGAGCGGAATCGTGCTGATCCAGGTGGGCCGCTCGGCACCCATGCGGGTGATCCTCGACACCGGCTCCGTCGGCCTGCGCCTGTTCTCTGGGGCCCTCGACCGGTTCCGTACGGGCGCGGTCGTCACGAAGACGCCGATCAGCACGCCCAACGACGGCGGCACCCTCAAGGGCTTCATCGGCAAGGCGCCGATCACCATCGGCGGCGTCACCACGACCCGCAGCCTGCCGTTCCAGGTGACGTCCAACAGCAGCGCCTGGGTGGAGGGATGGAAGGACAAGGGGGTCTGGGGCATTCTCGGCGTCGGCATGGCCAGCAAGCCGCTGCCCAACCCCCTGCTGGCCCTGCCCGCGAACACGGGCCAGCGCTGGAGCATCCACTTCGGCGGCCAGCCCGCCAAGGGCATCCCCGGTGGAGGGTCGCTGGTGCTCGGCGCCCAGCCGCCCGCGAACGCCGTGACCACGATCCAGGCACCCCCGCAGGGTCCGGACGGCTACGGCAGCCTGCTGTGGAACGACACCCAGGCGAATGCCTGCTGGACCATCGCGGAGGGGCGCACGACGTGCATCCCCACCTGGTTCGACTCGGTAGCCGACCAGCTCACGCTCAACGGGCCGGCGTTCGCGGGCCTGCCCGCCGACTCGGACGGCGTCGTGAAGTCCGGCATCCCCATCCACATGAGCGCAGGCGGCAGCGCATTCAGCGTGTGGACCGTGGTCACGGGCACGACGCCGTCATGGAACCTGACCGTGGCTACGCCGAAGACCGCACCACTCGTGAACACCGGCAACCGCATCTACTACGACTTCACGGTCACCTACGACACCACGATCGGCACGATCAGCCTCTCGCGCTGAGGAGCGCTCACCCGGACCATCTCCACCAGTGAAAGGAAGCGCCATGGATGACGCCACGAACGACTACGCCGGCATCGACCCGGCCCTGAGCGGTCATCGGGCCTCCCAGCTCAGTCGTCGCCGGCTCCTGCAGGCGATGGGTGCGGCCGGTGTCGCCGCCGCCACCCTGGGTGCCACGTCCGGCACGGCCGAGGCCACGCCCATGCAGCCGTTCCGGCCGCGTGGTCGCCTGCGTCGGCGTCCCAACTTCCTGATCCTCATGGTCGACGAGATGCGCCATGCGCCGGCGTACGAGAGCGCCGAGACGCAAATGTGGCGCTCGCGCAACCTCAACGCGCAGAACTGGCTGCGCAGCAATGCCCTCGAGTTCACCAACCACCACATCATGTCGGCGGCCTGCCAGCCCAGCCGCGCCTCGATCTACACCGGCCAGTACCCGACCCTGCACGGGGTGTCGCAGACCTCCGGGTCCGCCAAGAGCGCGATCGAGGAGGACCTCTACTGGCTGCAGCCGGGCACGGTGCCGACTCTCGGCAACTACTTCCGCGCCGCCGGGTACGACACCTACTGGAAGGGCAAGTGGCACATCTCCGACGGAGACATCTACCAGCCCGGCAGCTACAACCCGGTGCCGAGCTACAACGCCAACGGCGTGCGCGATCCCTACCTGGAGTCGCTGTACGTCGAGGCGGGGATGCTCGAGCAGTACGGCTTCACGGGCTGGATCGGCCCGGAGCCGCACGGCAGCAACCCGCTGAACTCCGGCTCCTCGGCTGCGGGCGGGCGCGGTCGCGATGAGGTCTTCGCCCAGTGGGGCATCGAGACGCTCACGCAGCTGCGCAGCTCCAGCAAGCCGTGGCTGCTCGTGAACTCTTTCGTCAATCCGCATGACATCACGCTCTGGGGCGACCTGACCCTGGCCGGCGGCGACTTCTACCTCGCGCAGCAACTGCTCGGCTCGGACGTGCCGCAGAACCTCTTCTCGCCCGAGTACGCCATGTCCAAGAACGAGGACCTCTCCACCAAGCCGACGTGTCAGGCGAGTTTCCGGGAGCAGTACCCCAAGGGCTTCCAGCCGCTGCGCGACACCGATCGCTACGAGCGGTTCTACTACCAGCTCCAGAAGAACGTCGACGACCAGCTCTCCAAGGTGATCAGGACGCTAACCGGCAACAAGACGCAGTACCGCGACACCATCGTGATCTTCCTGTCCGACCATGGCGAGCAGCTCGGTTCGCACGGCGGCCTGTTCCAGAAGTGGAACCAGGCGTACGACGAGACCGTGCGCGTGCCCTTCATCGTGCACAGTCCAGTGCTGTTCAACCGGGCAGAGCAGTCCGACGTGGTGACCAGCCACGCCGACCTGCTGCCGACGATGCTGGGCCTCGCCGGGCTTGACGAGGCGATCCTGCGGCAGGAGCTGCGCAAGACGCACACGGAGGTCCAGCCGCTCGACGGCCGTGACCTGTCGGGCTACATCCTCGGCGAGGACGATGCGTCCACGTTCCGGGGCGAGTCGGTCTACTACATGTCCGACGACCTGATCTTCAAGGGCGCCAACGCGGTTTCCTGGGCCGGCCTGGAGTACACGCCCGTGCAGGCGCCGTCGAGCCTCGAGGCCGTGTTCATGGCGCTTGGCTCGGGCCCCGGTGGCCAGCAGGAGATGTGGAAGCTCGTCCACTACTTCGACAATCCGGACTTCTGGACGACCCCGAACGTCGAGGACGTGCAGACGATCATCGCCGGCATCGTCAACCAGCCGGGCACGAAGGTCGCGGTGACCACGGTCAAGACCCAGGACCCGTCCGACGGCGAGATCGCCCCGCCGCCGGACGAGTGGGAGCTGTACTGCACGAGCCGCGATCCGATGGAGCTCACCAACCTCTACGGCAACCCGGCCGTGGGCCCGCAGTTCGAGATCCTGCTGAAGGAGCTCAACGTCCAGCGGAACCTCAAGCGCCGCAAGCCGACCAACCAGCCGTGGGCGGACGGATCAGCGGTGCAGTTCGGGTTCAGCTCGGCGGTCCCGATCCCCTGACGTGGCCCCATCGCGCACCTCGGGGCCCTCGGAGTGTCGCTCGTCCGTGTCATAGTGGCAGGGTGACGCGCTCCCGCCTGTTGTGCCTGCTGGTGGGCTCCGCCCTGCTGGGCGGCAGTGTGGTCGTGAGCGCTGGGCCGGCAGGCGCGGCGCCCGCGCGGCCGGGGGCTGCCGTCGAGATCGCACTGACCGGCGAGCCCCTGGTGCGTGTCGACCGCGACCCGACGTACGCGGTCACCGTCACCGGCCTGGACTCCCGCACACGCGCCCGCGTCAGCTTCGGCGACGGCACGGCGGTCGTGCGGCAGGCGGGCTCCTGCAGCGTCGCCAGGGCGGCGCGGACGCCCGCATCGTGCTCACGCACGTTCACGCACACGTACCGCTCACCCGGCACCTACACGATCACCGCGATCGCCGGCCGCGACCGCGTGGTCCAGCAGGTCACCATCGCGCCGAAGCCCGAGCCGTGGCGCCCTGCGGCGGGCCAGCAGTTCACGTCATGGCGCCCACTGGGCCGCCAGGCCACCTACACCCCGTGCCAGACCGTCGAGTGGCACCTCGACTCCACCGGCCAGCCGGCCGACCGTTCGACGATCCGCACCGACATCATCGCCTCGCTCGCGGAGCTGTCCGCGCTGACCAACCTCCGGTTCGTCGAGACGGACAATCCCGCGACCGCCGACCTGAAGTACTCGTGGCGCGACCTGTCCACCCTCGGGTACGCGGACGAGGCGGCCGCCGTGGGCGGGTTCACCGGCCCGAGCCAGGGGTGGGTGGCGTTCAGCCCGACCAACGAGTGGACCAACGACTACTGGGCCGGTGACCAGCCCAAGACCAAGCGCTGGCAGGACGACCAGTACGTCTACACGCTCACGATCAACGGCCGCCAGACGCTGGTGACCCACGAGACCATGCACGCGCTCGGCTTCGGCCACGTCGAGGACTTCACCTCGATCATGTACCCGCAGAGCATCGGCAACGGCGCCGGCCAGCTCAGTGCCGGCGATCTCGAGGGCCTGGCCGCGATGTACGGCTCGCTGCCCTGCCCGCTCATCCCCGACTGACCGGCGCGAGCGCGCCGGGTCGGGGACCAGCCGTCAGGAGACGTTGACCTCGAACTGCATCACGACGTTCGACGCGCCGCCCTGATCCGCCGGCTGGTCGGGGTAGAGCACCGTGATGGTCGCCGTGCCCGGGGCCACGGCACGCATGCCCGCCCCCATCTGGGCGTCGCCCTCGGTGGTCGGCTGCGAGACCTCGACCACGGCCGGGTCGCTGGACTCCAGGACGGCTCCGTCCATCGGGAAGTCCGGGAAGATCGCAGCCTGGTCGACCACCATGTCGACGGTGGTGCCGTTGGCCGACTGCGTGATCTCCAGCGGAGCCCACGTGCCGGGGTTGTCGCCCACCATGCCCTCCGATGCGGCGGGCTCCGACGCGGAGTCGCTGGAACTGCAGGCGGCGAGCACGAGGCCGCCGAGGGCGAGGGTGCCGGCGAGGACGAATGCCGTGGTGCGCTTCATGACTGCTCCTTCAGGCCGCGTGAGCGGATGGGTCGGGGATCGACCACCGAGGTGATACCCCATGGGGCACCGGATCAAACCTACGACGCGGAGGGTCCGGATCCGCGCTCTAGGCTGGGCGTGCCGTCGGAGGACCGGAGTCCGGGAGGGGGAGGCATGCGCCAGGACGTCGCCTTCGTGTACGTGCGCGAGCTCATCGAGCGGATGACGGGCACGCGCCCCGAGCCGGACCAGGACGGCGACCTGCCCGTCCACCTGCACGGCGCGCAGTTCTTCGTCCGGGTCGTCGGCCCGGTCAACCCGTGGGTGCAGGTGTTCAGCGTCGCCGTCGCCGACCTGCAGGTGAGCCCGCAGCTGCTGACCATGCTCAACGAGATCAACACCCACATCCACTTCGCCCGCGCTTTCCACGTGGGCAGCCAGGTGATCATCGAGTCGGAGATCTGGGCCGAGGACGTCACGCCGGCCAACTTCGTCTATGCCTGCCAGAACGTCGCGGCGGCGACGGACGCCTTCGCTCCCCGCATCGTCGAGGCGCTCGGGGGCCGTGCCCTGTTCGAGGAGTCGAAGACGGACGCGTACCAGCAGACCGAGCTACCGCTCGGGCCGCTCGGCGCCCGCGATATGCCTCCGCTGCCCGAGGACGTCCCGCCCCCGCGCCGGGAGGCCAGCCCGTACCTGTGACGTCCGCACGTGTGGCGTCAGCACGGCACAATGCCGGCATGACCTCCCCCGAACCGTCCACGACCGCGACCCTGCGCCACGTCGTCCACATCCGCATCGATCCCGACGTGAGTGACACTGCGAGGTCCGGCCTCGAGGAGCAGCTGCGGCAGCTCGTCGACGAGCACCCGCACTCCCTCGCGGCGAGCCTGCACCGCGACCTCAACCGACGGCCGCAGGCGCCGGTCTCGGCCACCTGGATGGTCGTCATGGACTTCGCGTCGATGACGGACTTCGAGTCCTACCTCGCCAGCCCCCTGCACAAGGAGTTCCTGGAGGCGCACCTGCCGTCGATGGCCTACATCAGCGCGATACAGGTGCCGATCGACTCCTGACGCGCCGGATCGGCCCGACCCTAGGATTCGAGCCCTGACCGGAGGAGGAGATGGGCCCGAGATCCTCGCCATCGTCGGCGCGCTCCTCGTCGTCGGCGTCGTCGCCATCATCCTCGGCCTACTCGTCGCGTTCTCCGTGGATAACTACCAGGCGGCCCGCGAGACCACGACGGCCGAGGCCATCGCCTTCGCGGCAGCGATCGATGCGTCGTCCGCCTTCCAGACCGACAAGGCCGACCTCGCGCGACGCAACCTGATCTGTCTCATGCGCGCGAACGCCGAGGGCTCGTGGCTCGCCACGGCATCGGTGGATCTCACCGGCGATGACAATGCCAATGCCTGGGCAGCACGGACTCGGGCGCTCTTGGACTCCTTCACCCCCGCCAACGCGGGCGAGGACAACGCCCTGTCGACCGCGCGAGCGGAGTTCGAGTCGGCCATGAAGTCCGGCCAGGAGCGCCTGCGCATCGCCAACAACGACGTTCCCCAGGTGGTCTGGATCATCCTCCTCCTCGGGGTGTTCGCCCTGGTGTTCCTCCAGACCCTCGCCCTCGCCCGGAACCGGGTGCTCCTCATCGCGGCCGTCGGCGGCACTCTGCTGGTGACGGCGACCATGATGGCCGCCCTGCAGTTCTTCTCCGAGCCGTTCTCCGGCATGTTCGTCGACCTGCGGCCCAACGAGCTCGCAGCCATCGAGCTACGCCTGCAGGACGCCTACCCGGATGCGGACTGGTCGCCGTGCGAGCGCCTGGCGGAGCCGCAGGCGGAGTGATCCGTCACGCGGCAGGCGTCACCGGCCGCCAGAGCGGTGGTCGAAGGCCGTAGGCACGGTTGACCAGGTACGCGATCACGATCACCGTGACGATGGCGCTCATGAGCACGACCAGGTGGATCGGCAGGCGGATGAAGCCCAGACCGATGATCAGGGTCGTCGCGGCAGCGGGGCTGTGGACCGCGCCGAGGCCGACCATGAGGAAGCTGGTGAGGGCGAGTGCCAGCAGGGCGGAGATCATGCTCCGGGAGCTGGGGTTGACCACGTCGGGCGCCACGTCCGTCAGGCCGAGCAGGATCAGGCTCAGGTAGCCGCACACGATGCCGATGCCCTGCCCGAAGATCACGTTGCGCGGTGCAGCCTGGGCGCTCATCGTCGCGAAGAACAGGATGAAGATGGTCGGCCCCACGGAGGGGAACATGAACGGCTGCTGCGCGAAGTAGGCGATGACGCCGAGCACCGCCGCGGTGATCGCGGTCCCGATGAGCACGCGCAGGGCGCGGTGCCACCGCGCGGACTCGCCAGCCACGGTCAGAGCGTAGGGGCAGCAGCCGTCGTCGTGCGCCAGCGACGGCCGAGGTCACCGACTCAGTTGGCGCTCCGGTCGAAGACCATCTCGATGAAGGAGTCCCTGCCGGCCCCTGCGCTGAACTCCAGCGAGATGATCATGCGGTCGCGACCGTCCTCGCCCTTGCTGAACTGCAGGTTGTAGGCGCGGGGGTCTCGACGGGCGGAGTCCGAGTAGAACACGATCGTCCTGGTCGGGCTGTTGGCCAGCCGCACCACCTGGTAGTCGCCCGTCGGGTGCCTCATGGTCTCGAAGACCGAGAGGTTCGACGAGTAGCGCGAACGCTTCGAGAGCTTCAGGAACTCCCCGCCCTTGCACTCGATGGCCGGTGCGGGCGCCGGCAGGGTGAGCTTGCCGGGGCAGTCGATGGTCGTGCCATCGACGGTCCATGCGGCGAGCTCCCACGTTCCCAGATGCCCGCGCCCGGACTGGGGGGCCGCACTGGACACGGGTGCCGCAGCCATCAACATGACGATCACTCCCGCGGCGGCCAGTGCGTGCTTCACAACCATCTTCATGGTTCTCCCAAGGGGCGAGGGCGACGGGCGATCTGGGCACCGTGGCCACGTCTGCCACGGCTCGAACCGGTGAACAAGGTTCCCTTTGACGGTACTGGGCATGCGCAGGACCGCGCTCGCGAACCGCGAAACTTCCCTGCAGCCTCAGCGACGACTCGTAGACATGGGCGCATCGTGCAGACGAAGGTGGGGCTAGGACGCCACGAGAGCGAACGGCGGTCGCTCGTCGGTGCTGACATAGCGATCGGTCCACGCCCGGCTCGCGTCGACGTGCCGGATGGTCACCCCGGCGGCCACATCCCCGTCCGCGGTCTGCGCATCCGGGGTGCCGGGCAGGCCGCGACGGCGGTCGGCGACGGCCAGGATCTCGACGGCCATGGCGGCGAGGTCGAGGATGTTCTGGTGCAGGTGCGCGCGCCGGCCGAGATCTACCTGGGCGATGCCGCGCACGCCGTGCCGCTCGTGGACGTCCAGGAGCGTCGACATCTCCACGCCGTATCCGGTCGGGATCGACAGCGCCGCGAGCATGGACCGGCGGATCGCCCACTCCCCGGCGAGGGGCTGGATCATCCCGACGAGCTCGGGGCGGTGCAGGGCCAGCCAAGGTCGGGCGACGAGCTCGGTCACCCGACCGCCTTCGAGCGTGACCACGCCGCCGGCGTCGAGGATCCGGTCGTAGAACCCGCGGCACAGCTGCACCTGAGGATCGGCCAGGAGCGGGCCGAGGACGCCCCGGACAAAGTGCGTGCCCCACTCGGTCAGGTCGGCGTCGATGAAGGCGATGAGGTCGGAGTCGGTGACGAACTGCGACTTCCACAGGGCCTCGCCCTTGCCCCCGCGGATGCCGAGGTCCGGGCGGATGTCCGCCACGGAGTGCACGCGCGCCCCGGCGTCCGATGCCGCCTGTGCGGTGCCGTCCGTGGAGAGGGAGTCGATGACGACGACCTCGTCGACCAGGCGGTCGAGGTCGCTGACGATGGCGCGGGCGACACCGCCGATGGTCGCCTCCTCGTTCCGGGCGGGGATGACGACGGCGATCCGGTGCGCGCCCTTCAGGTCGAGCAGCAGGTCCAGCGGCCAGTCCGCGGCTGAACTCGTCCGCAGGCCCGAGACCTCAGGTTGTCCGGGGCTCATGTCGGATCTCGTCCGGCAGCACGTAGTCCACCGGGATCTCGCGCCGGCCGACCAGGGCCTCCACCGTGGCGATGACGTCGACGGCGGCTGCGACGTCGTGCACTCGGACGATGCTCCCGGGTGTCGCGGCGAAGTGCGCGATGGCCGCGTCGGTGGCCGCGCCCCGGGCGCGGGGTGAGCGGTGGGTGATGGCTCCCAGGAAGTCCTTGCGCGACAGGGCCAGCAGTACAGGTCGTCCGAGTGCGCGCACCAGGTCGAACTCGCGCAGGAGCGCCAGGGTCTGGTGCGGGGTCTTCGCGAAGTCCGGGCCCGGGTCGAGGATGAGCGACTCCGGTACGAGCCCGAGGCCGATCGCCTCCTCCGTCTTCGCCACGAGGAAGTCCCGGACCTGCGCCGCGACGTCGACGTAGAGATCCGGGTCCTGCATCCTCACCTTCGGCGGTGCGGCCGTGTGCATCAGGACCAGGGCCGCGCCGGCCTGCGAGCACATCCCGGCGATCTCGGGGTGACGAAGGCCGCTGACGTCGTTGATGATGTCGGCGCCTGCGCGCAGCACAGCCTCGACGACCGGGGGCTTGTAGGTATCGACGCTCACCAGCACGTCCGGATGCTTCGCACGGATCCACTCGACGATGGGGACGACGCGCTCGATCTCCTCTGCCGCATCGAGCTCGGGCACTCCCGTGATGGCGGACTCCCCGCCGACGTCGATGATGTCGGCACCCTCCTGCACCAGCGAGGCAGCGAGGTCGAGGCGGGACTGCAGGGTCGTGTAGCGACCAGCGTCCGAGAAGGACTCGGGGCTCGCGTTCACCACGCCCATGATGAGCGTGGTGTCGATCGAGCGATCCGCACCTCGCACGCGCAGCACAGGCGGAGTCACCTCAGCAGACTACCCGCCGGTGGATCAGGCTCCTTCGTGCACTCAGTTCAGTGCATTGCGCTGCCGAGGGCTCAGTGCCGCGAGCTGTTCCGAAGTCATCGCCCGGACCTGCGCAGGGGTGAGGGCACGCAACTGCTGGACGCTGAGGCGAGCAAGAACGTCGGCCGGGATAGGGGTAATCGCCGCCGGCCGGATGGCGAAGACCGGGACACGTCCGCGCGAGAGGCGTGAATGCGAGGTATAGGGCCACGTCGTACCGTTGATCATCGAGGAAGAAGAAAGAACTCAATGCCCCTACAAGAGGGACCCTGAGTTCATCGGCATGGCCGACATTGGTAGCGGGGCCAGGAACCGTCAGGTCACCTCCGGTGACCTTCCTCCCAAATCCCGACGCGCACTCGAAACCAAAAGAAACAACCCAGGGGATGAACCCTGGGTTTCTTCCTTTGGTAGCGGGGCGAAACTGGCAGGGCGCGACCAACGGGTTGCATGCCCCACGAGATCCCCTCACGAAACGCCACTTCTGCACCCCCTCGTGCACACCCTGGGGGTGCATCGCTTGCACCCACCCTGTCCACAAACCCACGTTCAGGCGGCGTGACCTGACCATGGCTTGATCTTCTTGAGCTCAGCGGCAAGCTCGCGCTGAGCGACTTCGATGTCGAAGGCTGCCTGAGCACGCAGCCAGTAGCCGTCGGAGAGGCCGAAGAAGCGGCACAAGCGCAGGTCAGTGTCAGCGGTGATCGACCGCTTTCCGTTCACGACGTCACCGATCCTCTGAGCAGGTACGCCGATCTCCTTCGCTAGGCGGTATCGGGACAGGCCCATGGGTGACATGAACTCCTCCCAGAGCAACTCCCCCGGACTCACCGGATCAAGCACCGCACTCTTCGCCATGACCAGCCTCCCTTCTCCTAGTGGTAATCCACGATCTCGACATCGGCCGGCCCCGCATCCGTCCATCGAAAGCACACTCGCCACTGATCATTGACACGGATGCTCATCTGACCCTTCCGATTCCCCTTCAAAGCCTCCAGACGATTACCAGGAGGAACCCGCAGATCCTCGAGGCGACCAGCGATCTCCAGCTGCCGCAACTTGCGCCGGGCGACCATCTCGATTGCCACGAATCTCCGGACCCGATACCCCGCGGCCAAGCGCTCGGTTTCCTTGTCGAAGAAGGAGACGATCACCACCGAATAGTAACGCATCGCGTTACTATCTGTCACGCCTGTTGCTCCGGCGGCAACCGCTGCATTGCCGGTGGCCAGAACCGCGTCCCATCCCACCGCCGGTGACGGCCCGGCAGTACCCCCACCTTGTTCATCGATACCGGTTGGCTGCGCATCCCAGGGAGTCCCAGGGCAGCCGCAAGTTTGGAGGTACCGGCCCAACGCGAGTCGTTGATCCATATGACAGGAGAAACAATTCAGGGCCCCTACGAGAGGGGCCCTGAATTCATCGGCATGGCCGAATTTGGTAGCGGGGCCAGGATTTGAACCTGGGACCTCTGGGTTATGAGCCCAGCGAGCTACCGAGCTGCTCCACCCCGCGTCGACGTGCTCCCTCACTATACGCAGGGCCACTGGCTCGGCCAAATCCACGTCGCTTCACTCGTCAGCGGTGGAGCCACGCAGGCGCTTGGTCTGGCCGCGGCTGCGCTTCTCGCGCAGGCGCCGCTCCTGGGATGCCCGCGTCGGCCGGGTGGCCTGCCGCGGACGGGGGGCCGGGGCCGTGGCCGCCGCCAGGATCTCGGCCATGCGCCGCAGTGCCATCCGCCGGTTCTGCCACTGGGAGCGGCTCTCCGAGGACGTCACGGTCAGGCAGCCGTCCACCAGACGCCACTCCAGGCGGCGGAGGGCACGCTGCCGGACCGGCTCGGCCAGGCTCGCGGTCCTCGCCACGTCGAAGGTCAACTGCACCCGGGAATCGGTGGTGTTGACGCCCTGTCCGCCGGGACCACCGGCCCGGCTGAACCGCCACTGCAGCTCGTGGGCGGGAATGACGATGCCCGGTCGCACCTCGAGGTCATCGTCCATGCACCCAGCATGACGCAGGGCCAGCGGCTCGCTCAGCGCTGCCCGGTCACGGGATGGGCACCGAGGACGCTGCCTCCGGAGACACCTGCGAGGTCGTAGGCGCTCTCCGCGTGCTGGGTCGTGTCCACGCCCGCAACCTCGTCATCGGCCGAGACGCGGAAGCCCATCGTGCGATCGATGATCGTCGCGATCACCCACGTCATCGCGAAGGCGAATGCCGCCGTCCCGAGGATCGCGATCACCTGCTTGCCCAGCAGTTCGAAGCCACCGCCGAACAGCAGGCCGTCCGCACCCGCAGCATTCGCGACCGTCGCCGCGAAGAGCCCGATGCCCAGCATGCCCACCACTCCGCCGAAGCCATGGACGCCCACGACGTCGAGCGAGTCATCGAAGCCCATCCGGTACTTCAGGCCGACCGCCCACGCACACACGACACCGGCAAGAACTCCGATCGCCAGGGCGCCCAGCGGGGTCACGAAGCCGCACGCCGGCGTGATGGCGACGAGTCCGGCGATGGCACCGGTGGCCGCACCGAAGGTCGTCGCCTTGCCGTCGCGGATCCTCTCGAACACCAGCCACGCGAGCACCGCACCGGCACCGGCGACCTGGGTGTTGATCAGCGCAAGCGCGGCCGTGCCATCGGCCGCGAGGGCGGAGCCGGCATTGAAGCCCAGCCAGCCGAACCACAGCAGCCCCGCGCCGAGGAGGACGAGCGGCAGGCTGTGCGGACGCATGGGATCGCGACGGAAGCCGATCCGCCGGCCCAGCACGAGGGCGAGGGCCAGGGCCGAGGCCCCCGAGTTGATCTCGACGACCGTCCCCCCGGCGAAGTCGAGCGCCCCCAGCCGATCGCCGATCCACCCGCCCTGCCCGTCCTGGAAGCCCCACGCCCAGTGGGCGATGGGGGCGTACACGATCAGGCTCCACACGATCGTGAAGACGATCCACGCGCCGAACTTCGCCCGATCGGCGATAGCACCGGACAGCAGCGACGTCGTCAGCACGGCAAACGTGAGCTGGAACATGACGAAGACGACCATCGGCACCTTGTGACCCTCTGCGCCATAGGTCTGGTCGAGCATGTCGACCAGACCGATCTGGCGGAGGTCTCCGACGATCCCCCAGGTGCTCGCACCGAACGCCAGCGAGTAGCCCAGCATGATCCAGGTGAGCGTCACGACCGCCAGCGCCGAGAAGCTCATCAGGATCATGTTGAGCGCACTCTTCGCCCGGACCATCCCGCCGTAGAGCATCGCGAGGCCGGGCGTCATGAGCAGCACGAGCGCCGAGCACACCATCAGCCATGCAGTGTCGGCAGCGTTGATCGAGTCCATGGGAGTCCTCCGGCATCACGGAGCAGGGAACGCGGGCTGCCGCATCCTGCCCGGCGAATGTTTCGCCCAGATGTCGCAGGGCTCAGATCCGTTTGGCGAGCACCCACTGGAACGACTGCGTACCACCGCTGGGGGTGGCGTGCTGCTCGCGAAGGGTCTCGAGCACCTCGAAGCCCTCCCCCATGGCTGCCGCGAGCCCCTCAGCGCTGTAGCGCTGCACGGGGAGGCCGGAGCACATCTGCGGGCCGTCCTCGGCGAATGTCGCCATCACGACATGGCCGCCCACGGGGACGCTGGCGCGCACGAGCTCCCAGTAGCGCTTCTGGTCCTCGGCGTCGGTGAGGAAGTGGTAGGCCGCACGGTCATGCCACACGTCGAAGGTGCGGTCGGGCTGCCAGTCCCGGATGTCGCTGACGACCCAGTGCACCGGGGCCTCCCCGACCCGGGCGCGGGCCTCGCCCAGCGCCTGCTGGCTGTGGTCGACGACGGTGAGGTCGTGATGGCCGAACTCGAGCAGGTGGTCGACCAGCGTGCTCGCACCCCCGCCGACATCGACGACGCTCGCCGACGCGCCCGCGATGCTGCGGATCAGCATCAGGCTGGTATCCGGGCTTGCCTGAAACCAGGAGACCTGCGTCGCACCGATGTCGGCGTAGCGCCCGTCCCAGTACTCCGCGGTCACGCAGCCGTGCCCTCCGACTGCACACCCTCATCGGCTGGAGCCTCCTCGACCGGAGGCTCCTCGGGGAGCAGCTGCCCGCCCGTCAGCGCAGCCTCGGCTTGCGCGATCGCGTCGAGCGCGGCCTTGAGCCTGTCCTGCGCCTCGCCGTAGGCCGCGAAGTCGCCCTTGGCCAGCGCGACCTGGCCGTCCTGGTAGGCGCGCTGCGCCTCCGCGACGGCGATGGCGAGATCGGTCGCCGGATCTCCGGTCGTCGCCGGCGGCTCCGGCTCGATCGGTGGGGTCTCCTCAGTGACCTCGCCCTCGAGTTGGCCGAGCTCGTCGTCGACCGTTGGCTCCGGCGTGGCGTCCGGACTCGTGCCGAACACCTTCGCGAGGGCGACGTCGAGCGTGTTCTCCAGCGCGACGTTCTCGCCATACCCGACGAGCACCTTGCGAAGGAGCGGGTAGCCGTCCTGGGCCGCGCGAATGTAGACCGGTTCGACGTAGAGCAGCCCACCGTTGAACGGCAGGCTCAACAGGTTGCCGAGCTCGACCTCCGAGCCACCCCGGCGAAGCAGGCTGAGCTGGCTGGACACCGTCGGATCGGACTCGAAGTTGTTCTGCACCTGCTGAGGGCCGGGGATCGTGGTGTTGCTGGGCAACTGGAGCACGCGCATCCGGCCGTAGCCCTCCCCCGGAGCCGAGTCCACAGCCATGAACGCCGCAAGCGTCTGCCGGCGCTGCGGGGCGAACGTCGTCGTCAGCGAGAACGTCGGCTCGGCCTGCCCGGGCATCTGCACCGTCAGGTAGTACGGCGGCTGGAAGACCTCCGCCGGCGTCACCGTCGGGTCATTGGGCACGATCCAGACGTCCGAGGCGTTGTAGAAGGTCGTCGGATCGGTCACGTGGTAGCGGCTGAGGATCGCCCGCTGCACCTTGAACAGGTCCTGCGGGTAGCGCACGTGGGCCATGATCGACTCGGGCATCGAGCTCACGGGCTCGACGATCCCGGGAAACGCCTTCATCCAGGTCTGCAGGACCGGATCCTGACCGTCCCACGCGTACAGGGTGACGGTGCCGTCGTACGCGTCGACGACCGCCTTGACGGAGTTGCGGATGTAGTTGACCTGGTCGCGCGGAAGCAGCCCGCTGGGCAGGGTCCGCGCGCTCACGGAATCGCTCGTGGCGTCGCTCAGGCTCACGCGGCTGGCGTACGGGTACTCGTTCGAGACCGTGTAGCCGTCGACGATCCACTTGATGCGGCCCTCGACCACGACCGGGTAGGGGTCCTGGTCGAGCGTCAGCCACGGCGCGACCTTCTCGACCCGCGTCAGGGGCCCGCGGTCCCACAGGATGCGCGAGTCGGTGTTGACGAGGTCCGAGAGCAGGATGTTCGCGTCCTGGAACTTGGTCGCGAACAACAGGCGCCCGAGCAGGCTGCCCATGGGCACGCCACCGGAGCCCTCGTAGGTGTTGGTCTTCTGGCCGGTCGGGCTGGTGTCGTCCGGGTAGTCCAGTTCGATCGGCGGCGACCCGTCGGGCGCGCCGACGATGCTGTAGGCGGGTGAGAGTTCACCGAAGTACACCCGCGGCTGCTCGAGCTCCAGCTCGCCCTGCGAGGGGATGTCGCTCTCGAAGAAGTCCGGCTGGCCGTTCGTCAGCGAGGTGTTGTCGTAGGCCGCGACGACTCCGTAGCCGTGCGTGTAGACGGCACGGTCGTTGGTCCAGTTGCGCTGGCCGTCGGGGATTCCCGCCAGGTTGATCTCGCGGACGGCGACGACGGCACCGCGCTTGCTGTCGTCGAGGGAGTAGCGGTCGACGTCAAGCGTGCTGTTGAACGAGTAGTAGCCGCGGATCTGCTGCAGCTGGTTGAACGTCGGCGAGACGATCGCAGGATCGATGAGCCGGATGGCATTGAGCGTTCCTGACGACGCCTGCAGGACCTCGGCCGTGGGCGGCTCCACGGTGCCCGGGTAGTCGGTGATCTCCGCATCCGCGATGTCGTAGGCCGCTCGCGTGGCATTGATGTTGCGCTCGAGGTAGGGCTGCTCGCGCACCAGCTCGCTGGGTCGAACCTGGAACTGCTGCACGATCATCGGGTAGATCAGGCCCGCCACGATGCTGGTGGCGACGAGCAGCAGGGCGCCGATCACCGGCACCGCCCAGTGACGGCGGAACGCGTTGACGAAGAAGAGAGCTGCGACGAGCACGGCGATGGCGGCGAGGATGTTCAGCGACGGGAGCACCGCGTGGACGTCCGTGTACTTCAGGCCCGTGAAACCGGCCACGAGCTGCTGGCTCTTGGTGTCGAGCGCGAAGCGGTCGAACCAGTAGGCCGCTGCCTTGAGCAGCAGGAACAGCCCGATCAGGACGCTGAGCTGAGCCTGGGCCGCGACGGTGGCCCGGTCGCCCCGTGGCTGCAGGCGTAGGCCGCCGTACAGGTACTGCACGATCACCACGAGGATCGTCGTGACGACCACGACGGAGAACCCGTAGGCGAGCAGGAACTGCACGAACGGAAGCGTGAACGTGAAGAACGACAGGTCCAGGCCGAACTGCGGGTCCTCGATGCCGAACTCGGTGGCGTTGCGCCAGAGCAGGTAGGTGCCCCACTCGCCCGAGGCCGTCAGGCCTGCCACCGAGCCGATGAGCAGGGCCAGGACGATCGTGATGCGACGTCGGTAGGGGTCGATGGCGATCCGGTAGCGCTCGAGGCTCGCCTGCTCCGGCGTCGTGCCGGTGAAGGGCGGTCGCGTCCGCCAGGCCAGCCACATGGCCAGGCCGACCACGAGGGCCATGACGAGCCCGAAGATCGCGAACATGGCCAGCCGCGTGAGGATCGAGGTGGTGAAGACTTCCGTCTTGTCGACCGAGACGAACCAGAGCCAGTCGGTGTAGTAGCCGGAGAACAGCACGAAGGCGCCGACGAGGACCGCAAGGACGATGATCGTGGGGATCAGGACGCTGCGACGGCGGGGCGCGGCATCGACCGATCCGGGAGCGTCGCCGCCCATGCCGGGCATCTGGAAACTCACGTGACCAACCTACGACAGCCTCGACGATCAAGCCGAACGAGCATGGCCGCCCCCACGCCAGGCGCCGACGCTCACGCCGTCTCCGTCGGGCAGGCGGCCACGGGCGCCCCCTCGGCGTGCGCCCGCAGCGCCGCCACGGCCTCGTCGAGAGTGCTGACCGCAGCGACCGTCAGGCCGTCGGGGACATGGCCGACGATCTCCTCGCAATGGTCGACGGGCATGAGGAACAGGTTCGCGCCTGCCTCGCGCGCCCCCGCGACCTTCTGTCGGATGCCGCCGATCGGGCCGACCTTGCCGTCGGGGGTGATCGTCCCCGTGCCGGCGATGTGGTCCGCTGCGGTGAGGTCCTCGGGCGTCAGCTTGTCGATGATCCCGAGGGCGAACATCAGCCCGGCGCTGGGGCCGCCGACGTCCTCGAGGGTGAACTCGATCGGGAACTCCGCTGCGTAGAGGTCCGCGACACCGATGCCCAGGTACGGGGTCCCGGGGTTGTCAGGGTTGTCGGCCGTGGTCACCGTCACGGTCTGCTCGCTCGCACCGGACTCGTCGTCCTCGCGCAGGATGGTGATCTCCAGTGCGGAGCCGATCGGCTGGGACCGCACCGCGTCGACCACGTCGTTCGGCTCGGCGACGTCAACCCCGTCGACGGAGATGATCTGATCCTGCGTGCGGAAGACGTCCTCCGCAGGCGAGTCGGGGTACACCGCGTTGATGACGACGGTCGACGTCACGGGCCGACCGAGGAAGTCCATCGCGGCCGCTACCGCGAACGAGCCCGACGTGCTGAACAGCGCGGCCTGGCGCGAGCGGAGCTCCTCGCCGGAGAGGTCGTCGGGGAACAACATCTCCCGCGGCAGCACTGCGTCCGACGGATCCAGCCACGACTCGATCGCCTCGACGAACGTCAGCCCGCCACGCGGGCCGCCGGACTCCAGCACCGTCGTCATGTCGAGGATCCCGGTGACGGGGTACGTGGTCGTGCCCTCGATCTCGATGACGGGCCGGCCGTCCTGCTCGCCGATGACGTTGAACGTGGGCCCGGGCGCGAGCTTGACGAAGGGGACGGGCAGCAGCCAGGCGACGGCGAGCAGGCCGAGGGTGGTCGCCGCACTGACGATCAGGACCACGGCGCGGCGCCCCGGCAGCCAGCGTCGGCGGGCGGGAGCATCGACCGACACCAGGTCGTCCGCGAGCCCGCTCATGGCGACCCCGGTCGATCGGCCGGATCGTCCGGTGGCGGCGCGCTCGGCAGCGGGCGCTCCATGGCCTGCTGCATCCTGCGCAGGCTCTGCATGGAGTCCTCCGCCGTGGTAGGCCGGGCCGGGCGGCTGCGGAGGAGCACGAATCCGAGCGCGAGCACCGTGGCCCCGATGGGGATGAGCCACCACATCAGGGCGGACATGGCTGCTCCTTCGCCGGGGACTTCGGCACCGGGTGGTCCCCGGCGCTGGTTCAGCCTACGTCGGGCCGGAGAGCAGCTGGACCCCCCGGGCTCTCCACCCACGCGCCTTCCCCTTGCGCGTCGGTGTGTTATCCGGGGGGTCCGACGGGGAGAAACTAGGGACCAGCACAGGGGTCGTCAACGGTGTCCCCCGAATTCGTTCACCCGTGCTGTGGAAGTCCTGTGCATGCCTTTGGGATGAGCGGGCCGCGCACTGTGGAGGAGGCGTGCATAGCGCTGGGGATGGGGCTGGGGACCCCCCGCGGATCATGCCGCTGAGCAGGCAGAACGCCGTACCCAGCCTGTGGAGCAAAATTCGTCGGGATGCGTGTCCTGCTGTTCACGTGGACGTCATGCAACGGTGGAGCGGGCCACCGTTGCGTCAACCGGTACGCAGCGCATCGGCGATGAGCGCACGCACCGAGGGATCGAGATCGGCCGGCACCTGGTCCAGCGTGAACCACCGCAGGTCGTCGGACTCGTCGCTGATGACGGGGACCGCGTCGTCGTCGACCTCAGCCAGGTACTGCACGTCGAGGTGGACGCTGGGACTGCCGCCGCACGGCACCGGGTGGCGGTCCAGGCGTAGCGGCTCGGCACCGATCGACACGTGCGCGATCCCGCTCTCCTCGACCGCCTCGCGCTGCGCGGCCGCCCGGACCGAGGCATCGCCCGGCTCGTTGTGGCCGCCGAGCTGCAGCCAGCGGCCCACGCGGGGGTGCAGCGTGAGCAGGACGCGCTCGCGTGAGGTGTCCATGACGAGTGCGCTCGACGTCAGGTGCCCGATGCGGCAGTCACGATGCATGGCGTCCGGGTGCTCGGCGAGGAAAGCCAGGTACTCGTCGCGCAGCCGGCGCTGACTCGCGTCGGGGTGGTCCCAGCGCGCAAGCAACTGCCGTGCGTCGGCGTGCAGGTCGGCGAGGGGATGCGTCACTGCGCGTCGGGCCCGAAGTCGAGCTCGGTGGCGCTCGCCTCGATGAAGCCGAGGGGGTCGGCGAGGTCGTCGGGCCCGGGCAGGAGGTCCGGGTGGCCCCAGAGGGCGTCGCGTCCCTCGATCCCTCGCCCGGCGCGCACGACCGCGAACAGGGTCGCCGCCTCCCGCGCCATCCGAGGGCGCAGCTCCATGCCGACGAGGGTGGCGAACGTGCGCTCGGCGGGCCCACCGGCCGCTCGACGACGGCGCACGGCCTCGCGCAGTGCCACGGCCGAGGGGAGCCGGCCCGCCACAGCCTCCTCGACGACGTCGTCGACCCAGCCCTCGACGAGCGCGAGCAGCGTCTCGAGGCGCGCGACCGCAGCGTCCTGCTCCGGGGTCTGCTGGGGCTGGAGCAGGCCGCTGCCCATGAGCTCGGAGAGGCCCTCCGGGCGCGTGAGGTCGACCTCGCCCATCGCCTCCTGCAGTCGGTCCGGGTCGACCCGCACACCGCGCGCGTACTCCTCGACCGCACCCGTGATGCGGTGGCGCAGCCACGGGACATGCGCGAAGAGGCGCTGGTGTGCACCCTCGCGCAGCGCGAGGTACAGGCGCACGTCGTCGCCGGGCAGCCCGAGCCCGTCGCCGAACGCTGCGACGTTTCGCGGGAGAAGTGCCGACTGCGACACCGCAGTGAGCGGTATGCCGATGTCGGACGAGCTGACGACGTCGCAGGCCAGCGCGGCGAGCGCGTTGCCGAGCTGCATGCTGAAGGCCGCGGCCCCCAGCTGCTGCATCATGCCCAGCATCGGCGCGAGCATCTGGGAGAACTCGGCCGGCAGGCCGCCGGGGAACATGTCGCGCATCTGCTCAGGCAGGTTCTGCGAGAGCTGCTCGATGTCGAGTGCACCGCCGGTCGTGCCGGGCATCGACTGGGCCACCACCTGCTGCATGTGCTCGGCGATGGGCTGCACGACCGACCGCCAGGCCGGCAGCGTGGCCTCCAGCCACTCCGACCGGCTCCACGCGGCGGGCGCCGCGGGCACGGCCGGGAAGGTCACCTGGGGGTCGAGCCAGACGTCGGCGAGCTGCACCGCGTCGACGACGGCACGGCGCTCGGCGTCGGAGACCGAGGGGTCCTTGGCCTGCACGATCGCTGATCGCGCCACGTCGGTGACCATCGTCCAGTTCACCGGGCCGCCGGCATCCGGGCCCGACTGGCCGGCCTGGAGCATCGCCCCGAGGCGCTGGAGCATGGCCCCGAGCGAGTTCGCGTCGAAGGAGCCGGCATCGAAGCCACCGGGTCGCGAGCTGGCGTCGTCGTCGCCGATGCCGAAGCCGAAGGGCTGACTCATGGACGAACGGTAATCCGAAATGACAGGAGGAGGTGACCGCGGGGGTCACCTCCTCCTTCAGCTCGCGCGGGGCGAGCCGTGGATCAGGCCTTGCCCAGGATGCGGGTCACCTTGGTGCCGCAGACGGGGCAGATGCCCTTGGCGAAGCGGCGGCCATTCGTCTCCTCGACGTTGCCCGTGAACTCACGCTTCTCCTTGCACTTCACGCAGTACGCCTCACCGGTGTAGCTCTCGGCCATCGGGGCCCTCCTGTCGTTCTCGTGGAACCGCGTGGCCGCGGTCGGCGGCCGCTGCCGCCTTCGGACATCGCCACACTAGGGCAGCACACCCCCGCTGCCGCCGCGCCACGAGGCGCAGCACGAGAGACTTCCGTGAAAATATAGTGACAAATCTGTATTAATCGGACACGAATCGGCCACCGACTGCGTCACGTGACGCGGGTGAGGCACCACGTACGGGGCAGCCCCTCGGCCCACGCCGTGCGCGTGGGCACGGAGAACCGCGCCTGCTCGCCGCACAGGCGCCGGGCCTGCGCCTTGAGCACCGCACGGCCGGGGTAGCCATCGTGGAAAGCCGTCCAGAGGATCCACGAGTCCACCTGCCAGCGCGGCCGACGATCACACGGGACGGTCGGCGCGGGCAGGGACTGCGGCGAGGCGGTCGGCTCGATGCAGTGCCGCAGCGCCGCCAGGGCCCGCGGACCGAGCGCATCCAGCGAGGTCGGCTGGTCGACCACTCCGGGCCGCCCGCGGGGATCCCAGGCCACCACCGACGCACCGCAGGCGAGCACCGGCTCGTCACCGCGCACGGCGAACGCCCGGGGCTCGATGCGCAGCGGCTCGCGGACCAGGCCCGCCACGGGACGGTTCACGCCCACCTCGTTCCATACCCCGAGGGCCCCGCACACCTGTCGCGCCGTCGCCACCGGATCGGCATCGGGCGAGATCGCCACCACGGACGTCACCTGGAGGGTGTGGCGGCCGTCGCACGCCACGGGCGCGGCCTCGACCCACGTCCCGGTGAGCTCCGCGTCGACGAGGTCGTAGCACTCCCCCACACGAGGACCGGACTCCTGAGCGGACGCCGGGACACCGATCATGAGCAGACCGGCCAGCACTGCCGCACCCGCCACCGCGGATCCGGCGACCGAGGGACCCTGCCGCATGCCCGCACCTCCCGGGGCCAGCGTTCCGTCGCCCTGCGGGCGCGGAACGCACCCGATCATGGCCCCCCACCTGCCCCGGCACAACCGAATCCGCGACAGGATTGGGCCATGACCCCCGCAGTGCCCGACGCCCTCGACGACGGTCGCCTGCTCGACGACCTGGTCGCCATGCTCGGCATCGCCTCCACCGGAGGCACGCCGGAGGAGGTCGAGGTGCAGGCATGGCTCGCCGAGCGCTGGCAGGAAGAGGGCCTGGAGATCGACCGCTGGGACATCGACGTGGCAGCCCTCGCGGCTGATCCCGAGTTTCCCGGCATGGAGGTCGACCGGCGCCATGCGCTGGGGGTCACGGCGACACTGCGGGGCTCCGGCACCGGCCCGACCCTGCTGCTCAACGGGCACACCGACGTGGTGCCGCCCGGCGACCTCGACGCCTGGAGCGCCGACCCGTTCACCGCCCGTCGCATGCGCGTCGACGGCGAGGACTGCCTCGTCGCGCGCGGCGCCTGCGACATGAAGGCCGGCGTCGCCGCCATGTGGGCCGCAGTGCGCGCCGTGGCGCAGTCCGGCATCACGCTGCGCGGCGACGTCATCCTGGCGCCGGTCAGCGGCGAGGAGGACGGCGGCCTGGGCACGTTCGCGCTGCTGCGCCACGGGGTGCGGGCGGACATGTGCATCATCACCGAGCCCACCGCCCTGGGCCTGGTGCCCGGCAACGGAGGTGCGCTGACCTTCCGCCTCACCCTGCGCGGCCTCGCCGCCCACGCCTCCATGCGGACATCCGGCGTCAGCACCATCGAGAAGTTCCCCGTCATCCTGCGCGCCCTTCAGGAGCTCGAGGAGCGACGCAACGCCGTGGTCGACCCGATCATGTCGCGCTGGCCGATTGCGTACCCGCTGTCGATCGGCACGATCCAGGCAGGTGACTGGGCATCGACCGTGCCCGACCTGCTGATCGCGGAGGGCCGTCTCGGCGTTGCCATCGGCGAGACCGTCGAGCAGGCGCGCGCCGACCTCGAGGCGACCATCGCGCGGGCCTGCGCGGCGGACCCATGGCTCGCGGAGCACCCGGTCGAGGTCACATGGTGGGGCGGGCAGTTCGCATCGGCCCGCACGGATCCGGACCACCCGATCCTCCGCGCGGTCAGCGACGAGCACGCGGCGATCTTTGGCACCGAGCCTGAGGTCTACGGCGGCCCGTACGGCTCCGACCTGCGGCTGCTCACCGGCCTCGGCGGCATTCCGACCGTCCACTACGGCCCGGGGATCCCGCAGGCGGCGCATGCACCCGACGAGTACGTGCCGGTGGCGCAGGTGACCGACGCCGCGCGGGCGATCGCCCGGATGATCGTGCGAATCTGCGGCTGACCGCCTAGCGCATTCGGCCTCTACCGCAACCGGCCTGTGGATCGCCACTGTCGATCCACAGGGGCGCACCAGCACAGTCCGCGCATGGTCACGCGATCCGGATCCGCGGCAACGCCATCTGTGGCACAGGCACGCGGTGCGCCCGCGCCGCACGATCGCGACGACGGCCTGGTCGAGCTCGCCGGATGCCAGCGGCCGCGTCTGCGCCCCGAGGTGCCGATCCTGTGGCGCACGGCGACGAGCATCCAGATCGGCGACGACGTCATCGTCTCGGACGTCACGCGCTCGCACGTGGCGTGGATGACCTCGCTCGACGGCCTGAGCAGCCGCGCGGTGCTCGAGGAGTCGCTCACGATCCCCGAGGCCGATGCGCGCCGCCTGCTGCGCGGACTCCTCGCGGCCGCTGCCCTCGAGGACGCGGCCCGCGTGCCCGTCAGCGTGCGTTGGGCCGCACCCGAGGTGCGGGACCTCGAGCACCGGCGCTTCTCGGCCGCCCTCAGCACGTACCGACTCCTCGACCGCGCGCACGACGTCGTCGCCCGCCGCGACAGCGCGCGGATCGGGGTGCACGGCACCGGGCCACTGGCCGTGGAGGTGCAGCAGGCCCTCGCCGCCGGCGGCCTGGCGTGTGTCGCGGACCGACCCGACCTCGTCGTCCGCACCGACGCCCCCCACCCGGACGTGCCCGCAGGGCTCGAACTGCCGCAGCTGGCCCACCCGCACCTGCACGTCGGCATTCATGGCGACCGCGCCACGATCGGTCCGCTGGTCGTACCCGGCGCCACCTCATGCCTTCGGTGCCGGCACCTGCACCGGCGCGACGCCGATCCGGCTTGGCCGCTGCTGTCGGTGCAGTGGGCGCAGGCCCTGGGCGAGGCTCCCGTCCAGTCGGTGGATCCCCTGCTGGCGCGCCTGGCCGCCGACGGCTGCGTCCTGCTCGTGCGCGCCTGGGTTGATCTGCCGGACACGCACCAGGCATGGGCCAACCTCGCGGTCGATGTCCACCTGCCCCTCGGCACGACGACCCTTCGCGAGTGCCCCCCGCACCCGCTGTGCGGCTGCCTGTGGCAGGGGCGCTGACGCTGGGGTGCGACCCGAGCGGTCGCGGGAGACAATGCTGAGGTGCCGGAGATCCCCCGCAGTGCCCTGACCCGCAGCGTGAAGATCGCCGCACTGCCCGCCGCGCATGCCGGCCGCGCAGCATGGGGCCTGGGGAAGCGACTGGGCGGCAAGCCCGCTGAGCTGGTGACCGCCGAGCTCCAGGCCCGCACCGCCGAGCAGATGTTCAGCGTGCTCGGCGAGCTCAAGGGCGGGGCCATGAAGGTCGGTCAGGCCATGAGCATCTTCGAGGCAGCGATGCCCGAGGAGGTGGCTGCGCCCTATCGATCCGCGCTCACCCGCCTTCAGGCGGCCGCACCGCCGCTGCCCGCGTCGTCGATCCACGCCATCCTCACCGAGGAGCTGGGCGAGGACTGGCGCTCCCGCTTCGCGGAGTTCAACGACCGGCCCGCCGCCGCTGCCTCCCTCGGCCAGGTCCACAAGGCCGTGTGGCACGACGGCCGCGTGGTGGCCGTGAAGGTCCAGTACCCCGGTGCCGACAAGGCCTTCATCTCGGACCTGAACCAGATGACGCGCATGGGCCGGCTCTTCGCCTCGTGGGTCCCCGGCATGGACATCAAGCCCCTGCTCGAGGAGCTGCGGGCCCGCGCCATCGAGGAACTGGACTACCTGCGCGAGTCGCGCAACCAGCGCGCGTTCGCCGCCGCCTACGAGGGCGATGACGAGATCGTGGTGCCGCACGTGCTGGCTGCAGCCCCGCATGTGCTCGTATCCGAGTGGATCGACGGTCGGCCGTTGTCGGAGATCATCGCCGACGGCACCGTCGAGGAGCGCGACCATGCCGGCCGCCTCTACATGCGCTTCCTGCTCTCCGGACCGGAGCGCGCCGGGCTCCTGCACTCCGACCCGCATCCGGGCAACTTCCGCATCACGCCCGACGGACGGTTCTGTGTCCTGGACTTCGGTGCCGTCGCGGAGCTGCCCGAGGGCCTCCCGCCCGCGATGGGACGCCTGCTGCGCATCGCCATGGCCGGCGACGCCGACACTGTCGCGAAGGGACTTCGCGACGAGGGCTTCATCCTGCCGAGCGTCACGGTCGATCCCCAGCAGGTGCTGAACTACCTCGACCCGTTCGTCGAGCCGGCCAGGCACGATGCCTTCCACTTCACGCGCGCATGGATCCGCGGCCAGTTCATCCGGCTCAACGACGTCAAGAACCCCGACTTCACCATGGGACTGAAGCTGAACCTTCCGCCGTCCTACGCGCTGATCCACCGCGTGTGGCTCGGGTGCATCGCGGTGCTCTGCCAGCTTGACGCCACAGTGCCGATGCGGCACGACCTCGAGGAGTGGGTGCCCTCCTTCACGCAGCCCTGACGGCTCATGCGTGCGCGCGGACGAGGTCGAGAACCATCGGCCCGTACGCGGCGAGCTTCATCGGCCCCACGCCGGGGATGCGCTCCAGCCCCGGCTCGTCGACCGGCAGCTGCTCGGCGATGGCGCGCAGCGTGGCGTCGGTGAAGACGACGTAGGCCGGCACGGACTTCTCGCGCGAGGTCTCCAGCCGCCACGCGCGCAATGCCTCGAAGAGCGGCTCGTTCAGGTCGGCCGGGCAGGAGTCGCAGCGGCCCAGCGTGCGCTCCTGCGCGGTGACCAGGCCCTTGCGGCAGATCCGGCAGCGGGCCGGGCCGGTGCGCGAGCGCTCCCGCCGGCGTCCGCCCGATCCCGGGGACACGGACCCGCGCACCGGGCCCTGCGTGACCCCCGACGACGACAGCGGCTCGGCCAGCAGCGAGCTGATAGCCCGGGTCGCTCGGCCGCCGGCCTGGCGGGAACGGGCCCAGGAGATATGCAGGTGCTCGGCGGCGCGCGTGACGGCGACGTAGGCGAGCCGTCGCTCCTCGTCGACCTGTGCCGGGGTCTCGGCGTACTGGAGCGGCAGCAGGCCCTCGCTGCACCCGACGAGCAGGACGACGCGCCATTCGAGGCCCTTCGCCGCATGGATCGATGAGAGCGTCACGCCGTCGGCGACAGGGGCGTGCTGGACCTCGGCACGTGAGTCGAGCTCGGCGACGAAGCCCGAGAGGGAGGACGCCGACTCGTCGGGGCGGGAGGACCACTCGTCAGCGAGGCTGACGAGTGCCGAGAGCGACTCCCAGCGCTCGCGCACAGCCCCGGCCGACCGCGGAGCCTCCGCCGTCCAGCCGGCCGACGCCAGCACGGCACGGACCTCCTCCCCGACCGTGCCGCCGACATCGCCGGCCCGCGCAGCGCCGCGCAGCCGCGTGATCACCTCGCGCACCTCCGGTCGGTCGAAGAACCGCTCGGTGCCGCGCAGGACCACGGGGATCCCGGCCTCGGCGAACGCCTCCTCGAGCACCTCCGACTGTGCGTTGATCCGGAAGAGGACCGCGATGTCGCGCGCCGCCACACCTGCGTCGAGATGAGTGCGCACGCGGCGAGCCACCGACTGCGCCTCGTCAGCGTCGTCGTCGCACTCCTCGACCGTGGGCGGACTGCCCGGGGAGCGCTGCGACCGCAGCACGAGCGAGGTGCCGGTGGCCGGCGCGATGACGGCATTCGCCAGCTCGACGATCTGCGGTGTGCAGCGGTAGCAGCGCACCAGCCGGACCTCGGTCGCCTGCGGGTAGCGGCGCCGGAACCCGATCAGGTAGTCCGGGGTGGCGCCGGTGAAGGTGTAGATGGTCTGGTTCGCGTCGCCGACGACGCATACGTCGTCGCGATCGCCGAGCCACAGGTCGAGCAGCCGGTGCTGGAGCGGGTTGACGTCCTGGTACTCGTCGACGGTGAACCAGCGGTAGGTGGAGCGCACCTCGTCGGCGATGTCGGGGCGCTGCTCGAGGGCACCCGCCGTGACGAGCAGGACGTCCTCGAAGTCGAGCAGCCCGCGACGGGACTTGGCCTCCTCGTACGCGCGCTGCACCTGCCCAAGCACCTCGGCGTCGACGGCAAGCGCGCGGTGGTCGGCCGCCGCGCGCTGGGCCAGTGCCTCGCCCGACAGGAAGTTCACCTTGGCCCATTCGAGGTCGCCGGCGAGGTCGCGCACCATCGCGGTGTCGGTCGGCAGGTCGCAGCGGGCGGCCGCCTCCGCGACCAGCCGTGCCTTCGCCGGCAGCAGCTCGGGGAACTCTCCGCCGCTCAGCCGCGGCCAGAAGTAGCGCAGCTGGCGAAGCGCGGCCGAGTGGAAGGTGCGCACCTGGACGCCATCGACCCCCAGCGTGCGCAGTCGCGTGCGCATCTCCCCCGCAGCCCGCGTCGTGAATGTCACCGCCAGGGTGCGTCGGGCCTCGTGCTGCCCCGTGCCCACCGCGTGGGCGATGCGGTGGGTGATGGCGCGCGTCTTGCCCGTGCCGGCACCCGCGAGGACGACCACAGGGCCGTCGACGGCCTCGGCGACGGCACGCTGCTCGTCGTCGAGTCCGCCGAGGATGTCCAGGCTCACGCGCCGAGCCTGCCATGGACGGCTGACGCCAGGGTGCGGAGCGTGCGGAGCACCCGAGTGGGCAGGGTGCGGAGCGTGCGGGAGGAGAGAGTCGACTACCCTCCCGAACCATGACCGACCTGCTGCCCCTGACGATGTACTCCACGGTGTGGTGCGGCTACTGCCAGCGCCTGAAGGCCCAGATGGGCCGCGAGGGCATCGAGTTCGTGGAGGTCGACATCGAGCAGGACGACGCCGCGGCGGCCATCGTCGAGGACGTCAACCACGGAAACCAGACCGTTCCGACGCTGCAGTTCCCCGACGGGTCCTTCGCGACGAACCCGTCGATCAAGCAGGTCAAGGAGAAGCTCGGCCTCGGCTGAGAAGGGCCTGAGCCCCCGTCCCCGTCAGCGTGCCACGCCGAGCGGGCGCGACCAGTCGCCGGGCAGTTCGCCGCCGTACCAGCGCTCGATGAGGCGTCGGGCGATCGAGATGTCGGGTGGCAGGCGCACCGCACCCGCCTCGCACTCCGCGATGAGCTCAGCGCGCGAGAACCAGCGAGCCTGCGCGATCTCCTCGCCGTCGACGACGATGTCGGTGCTCGCCGCGCGTGCGTGGTAGCCGAGCATGAGCGAGGCCGGGAAAGGCCAGGGCTGGCTGCCGAGGTACTCGACGTCGTCCGGATGCGACCCGATGACGACACCGGACTCCTCGTGCACCTCGCGACGGACGGCAGCCTCCGCCGACTCTCCCGGGTCGACGAAGCCGGCGAGGGTGGAGAACCAGCCCTCCTGCCAGCGGCCCTGGCGGCCGAGCAGCGCTCGATCATCGTCATCGCGCACCAGGACGATGACCGCTGGATCAGTGCGCGGGAAGTGCAGGGCCTCGCAGGACGGGCAGGTGCGCGACCAGCCGGCCTGCCGCGCGAGCGTCAGCGCACCGCACCGGGGGCAGCGGCCGTGGCCGCGACGCCAGTTGTCGAGTGCCACCGCGGTGACGAGCAGTCCGGCGTCGCGATCGTCAAGGCCTGACCCGACATCGCGCAGGCTCCCCCACTCGGCCGGCCCGTGGCCCTCGCGGTCGGCTACATGCTCGACGAAGTAGGCGACGTCGTCGTCATCGACGCCGAGGAACGCGACGTCCTCGGCGGTCACTTCGGAGTCCGCGACCGACCGCAGCGCCAGCGCTACCTGCTGCGCATCGCGCACCACCGGGGCAGCACCGTCGTTGACCGACATCAGACGCGAGGCCGGGTCGGCCAGTCGTGCCGAGATCCACTCCGCGTCCGACCTGCGCTCGGCGACCCGGTCGACGCCCGATCGAGCGAGCATGAGGGTGTCGAGCATGGCCACGGTCAGCGAGCCTAACCAGACCCCGCCCCTCGCGCGTGCCACGATGGCCGGACCTGCAGCCCAGACCCCCAGGACCCGCGTGAACGTCTTCATCCGGCAACTCACCGGCATCCGCTTCGTCGCGGCCGCCTGGGTGCTGCTGTACCACCTGCAGGGCCCCCTGAACCAGCTCGGCCTGCTGTTCGCGGGCTTCGCCGACGTGCTCCGCGTCGGCCGGCTCGGTGTCGACCTGTTCTTCGCCCTGTCGGGGTTCATCCTCACGCACACCTACCTGCGCCGCATGGGCCCTGCGCTCCGCACGCGAGGGACCGTCGACTTCTGGTGGCTGCGCCTGGCACGCATCTATCCCGTGCACCTGGTCATGCTGGTGATCGCGGGCCTGGCGGTGTACGCGCAGGCGCGGATCGAGGGCGAGTCCGTCGATCGCGCATGGTGGAACCCCGTCGACTTCGTCAAGAACCTGCTGCTCATCCAGGAGTGGGGGCCGGAGCCGCAGCGCGGCTGGAACTTCGTCGCCTGGTCACTGTCGATGGAGTGGCTCGCGTACCTGCTTTTCCCGCTGCTGGTGCTGCTGCTGTGGGTGCTGCATCGCCGGGTGCCGACGATCGTGCTGGCGCTCGCATGGGTGGCGAGCCTGACCCCGCTCGTCATCTACGGCCTGTCGACGTCCGACCCCTACTACACGGACAACTGGGGATCGACGTACCGCATCCTGACCGAGTTCACCGCCGGTGCGATCACCTACCTGATCATCGTGCGACTGCTGCCCGGCGATGCGATGGACGAGCCTCCGGGCCCACGCGTCGAGCGCACCGCGAACGTGCTCGCCGTGGTGCTGCCGCTGCTCGTCGTGGCCGGGGCGATCTTCCTCGGCCAGTGGGGACCGGCGCAGGCGGGCGACATGGTCCTCGACGGCGATGTCGAGCCGCTCCCGCCGTACTACCACCTGCTGCTCGTCCCGCTGCTCGTCGCGTGGATCGGCGCGCTGGCCCTGTCACGCCGCGGCATTTCGCGCTTCCTGTCCACGCGCGCCCTGGTGCTCGGCGGCTTCATCTCGTACTCGCTGTACATGACCCACCTGGTGTGGTTCGGGCTGTGGCGTGCCGGCCTGCGGGCCGTGGGCATCGAGGGCGGCGCGCTGTATGCCGTGGCGGTCGTGGGCCTCATCGTCGGCGCACTCGTGATCGCGTGGCTGATGTGGCGCTTCGTCGAGGAGCCGGCGCGCGAGTGGATGCGCGGGCTGGTGGGTGTGCGTCGCCGACCGACGGAGGAGGCCGGCGAGGACATCGCCATCGCCGAGGACGCCGGCGACTCCAGCGCGCCCATCGAGGTCGCCACGGCGTCGACCGACCCCTTCCCACCGCCCGATCCGGGCGCGGCGGATGCCGGACCTGCGGCGCGCTAGCGGAGCACCTGCACGAGCTTCTCGAGCGGCGCATCGGTATCGGGGTGCAGCACCTCACCCGTGGCGACGATGAGGAACGCCGCCGAGACCTTGGCAACATCGACCCCGGCGATCTGCGCCCAGGCCAGCCGGTAGAGGGCCAGCTGCATCGGATCGACACCGGCGGCCGCACCCGTCTTCCAGTCGACGACCTCGTAGGTCGTGGCGCCACCGGGCTCGTCGATCGAGAACACCGCATCGATGCGGCCGTTGACCAGTCGGCCGCCGAGCAGCAGGGCAAACGGCACCTCGACGCCAACCGGTGTGCGACGTGCGTACGCACTGCTCTCGAACGCGGCCTTCAGCTCGGCCAGCTGGTCGTCGGTGGTGATGTGCGCATCGGCCGCCCCCGGCAGGTCGTCGGGATCGAGCAGTGACTGCTGCCCGTAGCGGCTCTCCACCCACGCATGGAAGCGGGTGCCGCGCTGCGCGGCACGGCTGGGCGGGCGCGGCATCGGCCGGGCGAGGTCGCGCGCCGCCTGCTGCGGTTCGGCGAGCACCTGCATCAGCCTGCTCACCGAGATCGACGAGGGCAGGCGGACGACATGGTCGTCAGCACTGCGGGCGCGGGCCTCGGCCAGCAGCGCGGCCGCCTGCTCATCCCACTCGGCGATCCGGTCGGCCTGCGCGTCGCCGAGGGCGAGCCCGGGCAGCGCGACCTCCAGGGCGGGTGCCGTGCGCACCGCGTCGGCGGCGGCCAGCAGCAGCGTGCGTCCGGCCTCGTCGAGCGCTGTCGGCCACGCATGCGACCCGGAGTCCGAGCGCTGCGGATTCGTCGCGTCGTCCGCCGGCTGCTCGGCCCAGTGCGCGACCGTGCCGAGGCCGTCGAGGCAGGCCTCGTGCACCGCGGTGAGGAACCGGGACGGGCCGCGCCGGGTCTTCTGGGTCGGCCCCCACCAGTGGCCCGAGACGGCGAGTCCACGCTCCGCTCGGGTGAAGGCGACGTAGGCGAGCCGGTCGTCGTCGACCTGCGCGATCCCCCGGAGCAGATCGACGTAGGCGTCGTGGTCCTTGCGACGCGGCGCCGCACCGGCCGGCGGGAATGCGGCGAGTGCCGGCGTGGCATCGGGGCGCAGCGGCCACGGCACGGTGGCCGCGCTGGTGGTCCAGACCGGGCGCCCGCGACCACCCGGGAAGGAGCCCTCGCTGACAAAGGGCACGAACACGTAGGGGAACTCCAGGCCCTTCGCCTTGTGGATGGTCAGCAGCGACACCGCATCGACGGCACCGGGCATCTCGCAGTCGACATCGCTGCCGAGTCGCTCGGCATCGCGCAGGCGGGCGAGGAAGGCACCGAGGCCCACGCGGCCGTCGATGTCGGTGAAGCCTGATGCGAGATCGACGAATGCGTGAAGCGCAGCGGCCTGCTGGCCGGCGTCGGAGTCCGCGCGCAACGCGGCCTCGATCTCCAGACCGCTCGTGCGCATGACACGCAGCAGGAGGTCCGGCAGCGGGTCACCCCCATGGGCCCGCAGCGCGGCGAGCTCGACGGCGAACTGCGCGAACCGCTCACGGGCCTGCGCCGAGTACTGCGCCGGGTCACCGAGGTCGTCGAGCGCCTCGGTGAGCGAGACGACCTCCGCCACGTCCATCCCCGCAACCGCCTCGTCGAGGGCGGCGGCGAGGTCGGGATGCTGCGTGCGACCACGACCCCCCGCGATCCGGTGCGCGCGCTCACCCAGCGCCGCGAGGTCACGTGCACCGATGCGCCAGCGCGGGCCTGCCGCCAGACGCACGAAGGAGGGATTGGCGCACGGGTCGTGGATCACCTCCAGCATGGCCCGCAGGTCGGCGACCGCGGGCTGGGCGAGCAGTGCCGCAGCGCCCATCAGCCGACTGGGGATGCCCCGGCGGCGCAGGGCCGCGTCGACGGTCACCAGGTCGTGTGATGTCGCGGCGAGCACCGCGATGTCGCGCCAGGGCACGCGACCGGAGTCGTGCGTGGCCGCGATCTGCGAGACGACCCAGTCGACCTCCTGCGCGTGGGTCTCCAGGAGCGCGCACGCGACGACCCCCGGGCCCTTGCCGTTCTCGCCGGCGGCCAGAGGACGCACCCCGGCATGCAGCTCCCTCAGCCGCTCGGAGGTGCGGTTGGCGACGTCGAGGATCACCGGACCGGACCGGCGGTTCTGCGACAGCGCGTGCCGATCGGCCGGTCCGCTGCCCGCGGCGAAGTGCTGGGGGAAGCTCTCGATGTTGTCGACCGTGGCACCCCGCCAGCCGTAGATCGCCTGGCACGGATCGCCCACCGCGGTGACCGGATGGCCGTCGCCGAAGATCCGCTGGAGCAGCTGCCGCTGGGCGATCGAGGTGTCCTGGTACTCGTCGAGCAGGACGACCCGGAAGCGCTCGCGCAGGTCGGCGACGACCTCGGGGAACCGCTCGGCGATGGTGCCCGCGAGGCGGATCTGGTCGGCGAAGTCCAGCACCCCGCGGGCTGCCTTCTCGGCACGCCACTCCTCGACGAGGCCGGCGAGCACCGATCGCGCAGCGGCGGTGTCGCGCATCTCGCGACCGATGACCTGGAGGGGCTCCTGCTCCTCGAGCGCGGTCAGCACGTCGATCAGCCCGGCGTCGTACGCGCGCAGGTGCGCGGGTGGGATGGCCAGCTCGGTGAGCAGGTCGTCGAGGGCCAGCAGGTCGGCGGTGAGGTCGGCCGGATTGCGGCCCAGCGCACCGAGCGGCTGGGTGCTGCGGCAGACCAGGCGGTAGGCCAGCTGCGCGCGCGACTCCTCGGTCAGCACCACGGCATCGGGCTCCCGGCCGATGCGGATGCCGTGCTCGGCGAGCAGCCGGGCCGCGAAGGCGTGGTAGGTGAGCACCTGCGGCTCACCGAGCGGCCCATCGAGCGGCTCGTCGCCGCGATCGAGCGTGTCGACCAGGCCCGCGTCGACCAGGCGCGCGACCGCACCGCGCATCGCCCCGAGCAGCTGCGCGGTCGCCTTGGTGGTGAAGGTCAGCCCGAGGACGGCAT
>JAFMFD010000105.1 GCA_017856385.1 Actinomycetota bacterium | reverse complement strand
CCCTCGGACCACCTCGGGCTCAAGTGGTCGTCCGCTCTCCCGGGCCTGGTCCACGAGGGCAGCAGCACGCATGACGATCCCGGAGAGGCAGTATCCGCACTGGCCTGCCTGGTGCTCAATGAGTGCCTGCTGGACCGGGTGTGGGCCGGCTTGCGTCAGCCCCTCGACGGTGACGATGCTCCGGCCTCCGACTGACCACATGGGGGTGTCGCAGGAGTGGACCGGTGATCCGTCCACCCAGACGGTGCAGGCTCCGCAGGAGCCGGCACCACAGCCAAAGCGGGTGCCGGTCAGCCCCAGCCGATCGCGCAGGGCCCAGAGCAGGGGAGTGTCGTCCGGGCAGGCGATCTCGACCTCCGTCCCGTTGACGGTGAGGCGGTGGTCACCTGGCATGCGAGATCCTCCGCAAAGTGCTTGTCGCCCCCAGCAATCGATTGCATAATCCTAGGGCACCCACCCCGTTCTCGTCAGGAGCTCAGATGCCCCAGCGGATCAGTTATGTCCCCTTCGACTCACTCGATACCCGGATGCAGGATGAGCTCCGCCGCTGCGCGGCCCACGGCACGCCACGCCCCGAATCCTCGGCCGTGCGGGCTCACTCCGAGCGGTCGTTCTGGTTCTTCGCCGACTCCTGGCAGAGCATCTTCCGCGAGGGCGTGGTGGATCATTCCCTGAAGGAGCTCTGCCGCGTCTACATCTCCCGAACCGTCACCTGTGAATTCTGCGGCAACCAGCGATCGGAGAAGGCGGCGTCGGACGGCCTGCAGGAGATGCAGTACGACGATCTGCTGAACTTCGAGGCGTCGGACGTCTACACCGATGAGCAGAAGGCTGCCCTGCGGTACGCCCAGGCCATCGCGTGGGGTCCGAGGAGTGTCGACGAGGAATTCATGTGGTCGCAGATGAATCAGTACTTCTCCGAGGAGCAGCTAGTTGAGCTTGGCTGCTTCATCGGGCTTACCTTCGGCCAGCAGAGTTGGATCCGTCTGCTCGGTATTGACCACCACCAGTACCTAGCCGGCACGAACGCATCCATGGCTCCCGGATTCGAGGATGCCCAGGCCCTCGCCGCCTCCAAGTCCGATTCGGGTTACTGGGCGCGGTGACCGAGGACCCGGTGGCAGTCAGGCGAGTATGCGGGCCGGCGCCTGGAGCAGCCCGGTGAATTCACGCATCCACTCCGCAGCCACGGCTCCGTCGACCGGTCGGTGATCGACGGAGAGCACTACTCGCAGGACCTGCCCGACGACGACCGCATCGTCCTCGACGACCGCTTCCGTCCGCGCCGCCCCGACAGCCAGGATGGATGAGTGTGGGGGATTGATGATCGCGGTGAACTCCTCCGTGCCGAGCATTCCGAGATTGGAAATGCTCGTGGAGCCGCCCTCCAGCTCGTGCTGGCGCAGCGCTCCAGCACGAGCGCGTTCCGCGAGGTCGCGCGTCTGCTGCGCAATCTGGGTCACGCTCAGTGACTCCACGTCGCGCAGGACAGGCGTGACGAGCCCCGTCTCGGTGGACACGGCGACCGCGATGTCCACCGAGACGAACTGGCGGACGTGATCCTCGTGCCAGACGACGTTCATCGCTGGGACGAGCATGTGAGCTCGGGCCATCGCCTTGATGAGCAGGTCGTTGACCGAGACCTTCACGTCGCCAGCAGAGTTGATCTCTGCCCTCAGTGCCAGCAGTCGGTCTACCCGGGCACTGCCCTTGACGTAGAAGTGAGGGGCGGTGGTGACGCTTTGGGTAAGGCGCGTCGCGATGGCCCGGCGCAGTCGGGTGTGCGGGATGTCGATGTGGTCGGCCGCTGTCAGGGGAGCGGGGACGGTCGAGGGCTCGGCGGCGGCGACCTGACGCAGTGATCCACCAGCGGCGATGGCGGCCTCGACATCCCTCCGGCGGATGCGGCCGTTGGGTCCGGTGCCGGCGATCGTCGTCACGTCGAGCCCGACCTCGGATGCGCGCTTGCGCGCGATGGGGCTGATGAAGATCCGCCCGTCTGCAGCAACCGATGGCGAAGATGCCTCGGTCGGGACGGGAGGGCTGGGCGCGGCCGGAGGCTCGTCAGCGACGGAATCGGACGGGCGCGATTCGGTCGCCGCGCGCGCCGGGGCTGCCTCTACATCCCCGGCTGCGCCGAGCGCCGTGACGGCAGCATCGACATCGTCGACACGCTCCCCGGGGCCTGCGATAACGGCGATCGGATCGCCGATGGCCACCTCGGTTCCCTCAGACACGAGCGTCCGCAGGATCCTGCCGGGCGACTCTGCTTCCATGTCGACGACTGCCTTGTCGGTCTCGATGACGGCGATGACCCTGCCGGCGGGGTACTCATCGTCGACGGCCACCGACCAGCACGAGAGCAGGGCCGAGGTTGCGCCGGCAGCGACCTCCGGCATGCGCAGCAACTCAGGCATCGCGACCCACCCCCATCGCCTCGAGGCCCGTGACGGCCTCCTCGGCCCGGGCGAAGGCCGCCCTCTCGAGCACCTTGCTGATGCTGGGGGAGGCCATGCCCCCGGTCACGCGCTGGATCGGCTGGTCGAGCCAGTCGAAGTAGCGGCGCTGGACCTCGTCGGCCAGCCATGCGCCGTATCCGGTGCCTAGGGCGCCCTGCTCGGCGATGAGGACATTGTTCGTCTTGCGGATGCTCTGGCCGATGGTCTCCCAGTCGATGCTGGCGCGGTCCAGCCAGCGCAGGTCGATGACCTCCGCGTCGATGTGATCGCCCACCTGCTCGGCTGCCTCCAGAACGTAGGGCGTCATCGCCAGGTAGGTCAGGACAGTGACGTCCGAGCCGCTGCGCCGGACAGCAGCCCTGCCCACGGGCAGCGTGTAGTCGAAGTCGTCGACGGGTCCCTCGCCCGATGAGGTGTACAGGTCGACGTGCTCGAGGACGAGGACGGGATCCTCACAGGTGAGCGCCGCGTTCATCAGCCCGACGTAGTCGAACGGGGTAGACGGCGCGACGATGCGCCAGCCCGGATTGGTGACGAAGATCCCGGCGGGGTCCATGGAGTGCTGCGACCCGTAGCCGGTGCCCATGGCGACCTTGCTGCGCAGCACCACTGGTACCGGGTGCGAGCCCCCGAACATGTGACGGGCCTTGCCGATCTGGTTGAACAGCTGGTCGGCCGCGACCCACATGAAGTCGGCGTACATGTACTCGATGACGGGACGGAATCGTCCGTCCATGGCCATGCCGCCGGCGAGGCCGGTGAAGGCGTTCTCGCTGATCGGCGTGCCGAGGATGCGGTCCGGGTAGGCGTCCTTCAGCCCGCGTGTCGCTCCGTTGGTGCCCCCGTTGAGTCGGTGGATGTCCTCTCCCATCACGACGATGGAGGCGTCAAGCTCCATGCGACGGCCCATGACTCCGGCGACCGCGTCGATGAACTTCATGTCGGTAAGCGGGCCCGTGAAGCTGTCCCTGTCCACCGTCCGAACACACTCGAACTCGCTTAGGTCCCCTCGAATGCCGGTGTCGACGAAACCGGGGTCAGGCCACTCCGAGGGACGGATGCGGCGTTCGCCGGGCTTTCCGTCCGGGACAGGCTCGAGGAGGACCTCGCCGATCTCGGCCATCAGTGCACCGGCGCTGGCGATCGCTGCATCGACGGCTTCCCGGCTCATGATGCCCCGCCGCACGAGGTGACCGGCCACCCGGTCGATCGGATCCCGCGCTCGCCAGGCTGCCTCCTCCTCCTTGCTGCGGTAGCGGAAGGCGCTGCCGGGGAATGGGCCGTTCTGGTGGAAGTACCGGTAGACGTCCGCCTCGATGAGGGTCGCTCCCTGACCGCTGCGCATGTACGCAAGGGCCTGCTGCATCGCCAGATAGACGGCCAGTGGATCCATGCCGTCGACCTGCCAGCTGGCGAGCCCGAAGCCCGGTCCACGGGCGGACAGGCGATCCTCCCCGGTGACCTCCTCGACCTTCGTCGACACCGCGTACCGGTTGTTCTCGATGAAGAAGCACAGGGGGAGTTTCCAGGCTGCTGCCAGATTGAACGTCTCTAGCGTGGACCCGATGTTGGAGGCACCGTCGCCGAAGTACGTGACGCTGACGTTGTCCGTCCGGGCCAGTCGATGTGCCAGAGCAGAACCGGCGGCCAGGGGTACTCCGCCGCCCACGATTGCGTTTGTGCCGATCGCGCCCGCCTCGTCCCAGCGCAGGTGCATCGAGCCACCGCGGCCGTGGCTGTAGCCGCGGTCGAGGCCGCAGATCTCGGCGAGAGTGCGCAGCAGCGCCTCGCGGATGTCTGCACTGACCGGCTGGGTTGGGTCGATGCCTCCCGGGGCGAGGTGCGTGAGCACTTTCGCGAGGAACTGGTGGTGGCCGCGGTGGGTGCCGTTGACGGTGTCCTGGGAAACCAGCGGCAGGACCGAGCCGACGGCGCCCCCCTCCTGGCCGATGCTCGAGTGGGCGGGCCCGTGGATGAGGCCCTCGCCGGCGAGTTGGAGGACGAACTCCTCGAACGAGCGGATCAGGATGAGTTGGGCGAACATCGTGCCCAGCAGAGCCGGATCGGCCGCATCCCAATCGGCTTCGGTGGTCTCCAGCCGCACCCAGGGGGCCGACTGCTGCAGGGGGGACACCTCGGACATGACCGGACCTTCCCAGAAGATGGATCCAATTTCAAGGGGAGCATTCCACATTCATGGGCCATAAGCCAGACCTTTCGGCTAATCTGGATCCAATAAGCCGTTCGCGAGAGAGTGGGCTCATGGGACTTCCGGGACTTCAGCGCGTCGACCACATCGGCTTCACGGTTCCCGACCTGCAGCAGGCGCATGAGTGGCTGGTCGACATCCTCGGCTGCGAGTACATGTACAAGCTCGGTCCCTTCCGGCACGAGGACTCCGACTGGATGGCGGAGCACCTAGCCGTCCACCCCCGCGCCGTGATGGAGGAGCTCCACTTCTTCCGGCTCGGTGGCCAGGCCATCTTCGAGGTCTTCCAGTATGCGGCTCCGGACCAGGTGACGGCGGTGCCGCGCAACAGCGACGTAGGAGGCCATCACGTCGCCCTCTATGTGGACGACATGGACGCAGCAGTCGACTTCCTGAAGGGCCGAGGCGTGACCGTCCTCGGAGAGCCGACCGCGAGTCGAAGCGCCAGTGAGGGCCAGCGCTGGGTGTACTTCCTCGCCCCGTGGGGCATGCAATTCGAGCTCGTGTCGTATCCCGGCGGCAAGGCCTACGATCACCATCCGGAACGTTTCGACTGAGGCGAGGTGGTGGGGGCATGACCCAGCCCACGACCGAGGCCGCCAGTGTGCGCGTCGCGGCGTCGCTGCGCACGGAGATCCTCGACGGTGTGATCGAGCCCGGAACGTGGATCCGGCAGGAGGAGGTGGCCGAGCGGCTGGGCGCCAGCAGGCTGCCTGTGCGCGAGGCACTGCGCATCCTCACAGCAGAGGGACTGATCACCGTCGAGCCCAATCGCGGTGCACGAGTACCGGTGCTCGATCGTCGCGAGGTGGAGGTCCTCTACCGGATGCGCGAGCGACTTGAGCCTCTTGCCCTCGTCGAGAGCATGCCGAACCTGGGCGCCGTGGACTTCGACCGCATACGAGATCTCCAGCAGCAGATCGAGGCGATCGACGACCTCCGCGACTTCCTCGCGCTCGACCGTGCCTTCCACCTCGCCACCTACAGCGCGTGTGGGATCGACCATCTGCAGGACACCGTCGTCCGGCTGTGGAACGCCACCCAGCACTATCGCCGTGCCTTCATGGAACTGGCTGGACCGCAGCGACGCTGGGTCGTGAACGCCGAGCACAGCCTGATCATCGATGCGCTCGACAGGCAGGACGGTCAGGACGCAGAGCGCTACCTCGTCGGCCACATCCGCCGTACGCGTCGCGAACTCATCGCGCACCCGGAACTCTTCTCCGACGCCTAGTGGCGACGCAGCAGTCGGTTCGGCGCTCGCGCACTACCAGTCGACCGCGATGTACTTGACCTCGACGAACTCCACGAGTCCCTCGTGGCCACCCTCGCGACCCAGGCCACTGGCCTTCACGCCGCCGAAGGGCGCCGCGGGAGCGGTGCTGAACCCGCGGTTCACTCCGACATGCCCACATCGATCCGCTCGCTGACGCGCAGCGCCCGCGCAAGGTCTCCGGTGAACACGTAGGCGGCGAGGCTGTCTGGACGCTGGCCGCCCTTCAGCAGGGTCGTTCCGGGCGAGATCGAGGCCTCGACCATCCCAGCGCTATCGTCGACTGCG
>JAFMFD010000104.1 GCA_017856385.1 Actinomycetota bacterium | reverse complement strand
CTCGGCCCCTGGACCCGGTAGTAGAAGCGCTCGTGCGGTGCCAGGCTGCCCGCCCACAGGAACGAGTGCTGCCCGAGGAGCGATCCGGCGTACTTCGCACGCTCGAGTTCGGCAAGCGGACCGGGAAGCCGCCCGGCATAGGCGTCAAGCAGCGCGCGTACGAACGCTTCCTGCTCGTCACCGACTCCCGCCAGTGGCAGGCCGCGCGGCGCTCTCGTGAGCCGAATGGCCTCGAGGGACTCCTCGGTCACGCCCGCAGCCTCGTCATTGGCGGCCTGGACCTCGTGCGCGAGGGTGTCCCACGGCTCCGGCAGGCGCCCGCGCCACAGCTCCGGCAGCGGGATCGGCAGATCCCCGTCGCCGTACGCGGCGCGATTCGCGCTGACGAGGTCGGTGGGCGGATGCGGGGTGACCACGGCACGGGCTCGATCGGCGTCGCCGAGGGAGAGCACGAAGTCCCGTGCAGGTGCCTCCAGCGGGCCGAGGGGCTCGAGGAGCGTGTCGCCCGCGAGCGGTGCCCGCGCAGGATCGGCGCCGATGAACAGCGGGGTGCTGCCCACCACGTCACCGTCGACGATCACGTGCTGCACCGACACGTGGTGGCCGCCGACCCGCCATGACCATGGCTCGCCCAATCCCGGGTCGCCGAAGACGCGCCAGTAGTACAGGCCCGGGTCGCGCCCGCGCTCGCGACCCCAGTCACGAACATGGCCCTCGAGCCGGTCGAGCACGTTCTCCCAGCCCATGACCAGCACGCTCACGTTGTATCCGGACTCCGACAGGCCGAGAGCGAGGAGCTTGTGCGCGAGCTTCTGCTGGTGCGGGGTCATGGCACCCAGGGGCAGGCCGCCGTGATCGGTCGGGGTGAAGAACCACGTCTCCCGCTCGGTCGTCTGCGTGAACGACCACTGGGCGAGAGCGCGCTGGTCGGCATCGAGCGAGCCCAGGAACTCCTGCGCAGCATCAGCCATCCGCACGGCGAGTTCGCGGGTCGTCATGGGCCCTCGTCGCGCAGGCGGAAGAGTGTGTCGTCGGTCGGGGCCGTCCAGGTGCCATCGACCTGCGATGCCCGACCGAGGCGCTGCGTCCGCGCCACGAGCTCCCGACCGATCCGCAACTGCTCGGGCTCCCACGCCGCGAGGGCGTCCGGGATGCTCGCGTGCCGCTCCAGGGCGTCGGCGAGGGCCCAGGCGTTCGCGGCGGCCTTGGCCGTGCCTGCAGCCGCGTGGGGCCGCATGACGAAGGCGGCGTCCCCGATCAGACATGCCCGGCCGAAGGCCATGCGCTCGACACCGAGATCGTAGACCGCCTGAACGAACGGGTCCTCGCAGCGGACGACTGCCTCGGCGACGACCGCCGGCAGACGCGCGATGGCATGGGCCCTCATCTCGGCCACGTGCTCCGGCCGTGCCGCGCCCGGTGGGAGCGTCGGGTCATGGCGGTGCCCCTGGGCGTCAGTCATCAGGTCGTCCAGGTCGCCGCCCTCGCGGTAGTTGCGGTACCAGACCGTGTTGATGAGCCGCTCCCCCGGCGTGACGCTGCCTGTCGGGCTCGGGATCGGGTAGACGAGGATGTGGGAGTTCGCCTCGAATGCGTACGTGATGGCATCACCGAGCCGCGCCACGACCTCGGCGTCGAGGTCGCTCTCAGGCACCATCCCGCGCCATGCGACATACCCCGAGTAGGACCGGACGCTGTCGGGCAGGAGCTGGCGGCGCAGGACGGACTGCACGCCGTCCGCGCAGACAAGCAGGTCCGCCTCGACGGTGGACCCATCGGAGAAGCGGACGCGGACGCTGTCGTCGTCCTGGTCGAACCCCGTTGCCTCTTGCCCCGTCAGGTAGCGCTCCGTGCCGAAGCGGTCGCGCAGGATCCCGTACAGGGTGAACCATGACGAGTAGTGGTATCTGAAGTCCCGCTCGTGGCTCACGGAACCGTCCCGATCGAGGTACCGGATCACCGGTGTCGACGTGCTGATCGCGTCGATGTCGACGCCGCACCGCTCGGTGAAGTAGCGCGAGGCGTCTGGCAGAAAGCCCAGGCCGGCTCCGCGCTGCTCCATGGCATGCACGGACCGCTCGTAGACGGTGACGTCGAAGCCGATGTCACGCAGCAGGAGCGCGGCCGTCAGTCCCCCGAGTGATCCTCCGACGACCGCGACCCTGCCACGAGAACTCATCAGGTGCTACGGACGCCCGAACGTCGCGATTTTGTCGATCGGGCACACGAAGAGCACACGCCGCTCGTTGATCGATGGGTCGCGAAGCCCGTAGGGAGGCGCGTTGCCGGTGTACTTGGTCCAGATCTTGTCGAGCTGAGCGGTCACCTTCGCGCCCTCGACCGGATCGTCCTCGAGGATCTCGCGCTCGACATGGCACTTGATGCTGATCCAGTGGTACATGTTCGCCGGATTGACGATGAGGATCGACAGGTTGGGGTGCTTGCGGATCCACTCAACCTTCTTGCGGTGCGTCGCCACGTTGACGAGCACGGTGTCGCCCTCGTAGTCGAACCACATCGGCGTGATGTTGATCTTGCCGTCGTTGCCGAGGACGCCGAAGTTCGCATGGAACGGGGAGTCGATCAGCTGCTTGTAGATCGGATCGAGGTCGTCCAGGGAGTTCACCGCATCGCGGTCACCGACCGAGAACTGGTTGGCCTGGAGGCCATCCGCCACATGGAGAAAGTTCGAGACCTGGATTGCCATGCTCACCTCCGGGATACCGCCGCCGCAGCGGTGGGGACTGTCCTCGGAGGGTAGTGTGACCTTCCCGAGTCAGCACGTTGTTTCCCGAATCGTTCGAGGTGCGCATGGGCCAGGCAGCACGACGGGACATCGCCGAGCAGGTCGTGGCAGCGGCCGCAGCGCGGGGCGCCACCCTCGCCTTCGGGGTGCCCGGCGGTGGTTCCAACCTCGACGTCGCGGGCGCCTGCGACCGGCATGGGATCCGCTTCGTCCTCACGCACCTCGAGGCAGCCGCCGCGATCATGGCGGGCGTGGCCGGGGCGCTGACCGGGGCGCCCGCCATCGCGGTGGCCACGCGCGGTCCGGGTGCAGTGTCGGCCGCCAACGGCCTCGCCAACGCGCTGCTCGAGCGCCAGCCCATGCTTCTCGTCACCGACTGCGTCTACGACGCCGACCGGGCGCGGGTGTCCCACCAGCGAGTCGACCAGCGAGCAGCTCTCGAGCCGCTCTGCGTGGGGTCGACGGCCCTCAACGGCCGTGATCCGGCGCTCGCAGACGCCGCCGTGGCTCAGACCCTTGTCCAGCCCCCGGGCCCGGTCCACGTCGACATCGACCCCACCGCCCACGACGGGCATCTCGCCCCCCGACGCGCCTGCGAGCCCACTGACCTCACCCCCCTGCTCGCCCGCATCGCGTCCGCACGGCGGCCGGTCATCGTGGCCGGCCTGGGCATGGTGACCCTCCCGCCCGCGGTGCGCGACGCCGCCGTCCGCACCCTGCGCGAGCTGGCACGGCAGCATCACGTCCCCGTCCTCACGACCTACCTCGCCCGCGGAGTCGTCCCGGACGGCGCGGAGTACAGCGCGGGAATCGTCACGGGGGGGACGATCGAGGGCCACGCCCTGCGCGCCGCCGACCTCATCCTGGGCGTCGGCCTTGATCCGGTCGAGTTCCTGCCGACGGCGTGGGACTACCCGGCCCCCGTCGTGAACGTCACCGGCTGGCGCATCGACGACGCCCGCTTCTTCGGCGCTGCCCTCGAGGAAGAGGCCATCGGCGACCTTGCGGAGGTGCTCCCGCGGATCGCGTCCGTGCTCGACGTCGACTGGCAGCCGGGTTCCGGGCAGCACTACTGGCGGCTGCTCCAGGCGGCGGCCCGGTCGACGATCGGTCCCGTCGAGCAGGGCCTGACGCCCGGGGAGGTCGTGCAGATCGCGGCTGAGCTCGCCCCCGAGGACTCGATCGCGACCGTCGACGCCGGTGCCCACATGCTCGTGGCGATGCCGCTCTGGCCGGTCGGCGAGCCGTTGCAGGCCCTCATCTCGAGCGGCTACGCGACAATGGGCTTCTCCCTTCCCGCCGCGATCGCCGCCTCGCTGGTGCGGCCGGAGCGGGCCGTGATCGCCTTCACCGGCGATGGTGGGGCCGGCATGGTGCTGGGCGAACTGGAGACCCTTGCCCGACTCGGGCTCCCGGTCGTCGTCATCGTCTTCAACGACTCCGCGCTCAGCCTCATCGCAGTCAAGCAGGAGCCGCAGGGCCATAGCGGGCCACCGGTCGTCACCTTCGCGCCGACGGACTTCGCCGCCATCGCGACAGGCTGCGGCGTGGCCTCATGGACGGCGACGACGACCGAGGAGTACCGCGACGCGCTGACCGCGGCCTTGGCTCTCCGCGGCCCCGCACTCATCGACGTGCATGTCGATCCCCGCGACTACCCCGGGATCTTCGCCGCTCTGCGCGAGTAGCTCGCTGGCGACACTGCGGATCAGCCGCCGGCGGCCCAGGTCAGGCCGGCGGAGAACACGAACCCGGCTGCGCCGATGATGCCTGCCCAGTTCTTCACGCTGCGCACGGCGATCGGGATCATCTCGTTGATGACGACGACGAGCAGCGCACCGGCCGCGACGGACTGGATGATCGCCTGCATCGAGTCGGACGCCCCGTAGAGGAGCGTGTAGCCGAGGGCGGAGAACACTGCACCGATCACCACGATCATCGAGAAGCGCAGCAGGATCTTTCCGATGACCAGGCCGCCCGCAAGGAGCGCAGCGGCGATGCCGATGGCCTCCGGAATGGCCGAGATGAAGATCGAGCCGACCAGGGCTGCGGAGACTCCCACCGTTGCCGTGTGCAGGGTCAGGCCCACGGCGATCGACTCCGGGACTCCGTCGATGACCATGCCGATGGTGAGGTTGCGCGCCTCCTTCTTGGTGGCACCGTGCTCATGGCCGCCAGCGCCATGAGCCGCGTCAGCGGGTGCGGCGGCGTGGGCCTCCACAGCGATGACCTCGGACGGCTGCTCGGTTTCGCCCTTGCGCTCGAGCAGCGCGATGATGCCGAAGTAGAGCAGGCAGCCGATGCCGATACCGAGGGCGGTGGGCCCGGCACCTGCCTCGTCATAGGCCACCGCAACCAGGTCGATGGCCACGGCCGAGATGACGGCACCGGCGCCGAACGCCATCAGGGCGCCGACAATCACCGGGCGCTTGAGTGAGGGGAACTTCCAGACGAGCACGGCTCCGGCGAGGAGCGCGGACTGGGCAATGGCGCCGAACATTGCTGCTTCCCACATGGGCCGGAACCTACACCACCGAACACCCCGTGAGCGGAGTGCCGACCAGCAGGCTCAGAGGCCACACGATGACGCGAGCCGCTGCAGGATCGCCCCACGCCCGGCCCAGGTCCGGCGCGATCACATCGCGCGGATCCTCACCGACCTGCGCCCGATACCTCGACACCGACGACCATGTGCCCAGATAGGACAGCAGCTCGTCCAGCGTCCAGTTCTCCTGCATCTGGAAGTGCGGCGCATGGATCCGCGCGAACGGGAAGTCGATCTCCGCGTACCCGGTCTCGACGTGCGAGCGCTCCGGCGGCCAGAACTCGGCCACGATGCGATCGTGGAAGTCGTCGACGATGCGCGTCACCTCGCCGGAACCCTCGACTCGGAACGCCCGGTAGGTCCACGCCGCGATCACCCCTCCAGGCACGAGGACTCGCCTCACCTCGTCATAGAAGGCGGGCCGGTCGAACCAGTGGAGCGCCTGGGCCACCGTGACGAGGTCGACAGATGCGTCCTCCAGGTCTGCGGCCTCGGCCAGGAAGGTCCGGTACTCCACCTTCGGGGATGTGACCGCGTGCGACAGCTGCTCCCTGCTGGCATCGCTGGCGATCACCTGCTCGAAATGGCGGGCGAGCGCGACGGCCGCCTGGCCGCTGCCGGTGGCGCAGTCCCATGCCAGGCGCCGTCCCGGCGCGATGCCCGCGAGCCAGTCGAACAGGGCCTCGGGATACGTCGGACGGCTCCTGGCGTACTGCCTGGCCACGGCGCTGAAGTGGTCCGGGAACCCGCTGGGCATGCCCGCGACCCTAGCCACGCGCGGGCGGCCCTGGCATCTCAGGTCACGACTGCAACGCAGCGTCCGCCATTCCACGACCTGATCCGTGGGCGTGGTGCTGACGACGGCGCAGCCACGACACCGCGATGGCATCGCCTATGACGATCACGCACGCGATGGACGTCGTCCAGTCCGACGCCGGGACAACGGTCACTCCGGCCAG
>JAFMFD010000103.1 GCA_017856385.1 Actinomycetota bacterium | reverse complement strand
TGGTCCGCTCCAGCTACCGCGCCGGCCGCCTCTACGCGCAGGCCGTCGAGAGCCGCACCCCCACGACCCCCTGAGCCGGCGCCCACCTCATTAGGCTCTGCCCATGGCCGGTCGCATCCGCACCACCCTGTCGTCCCTCGCCCAGAACTGGAAGATGACCCAGCGGGTCCATCGACTCCTGCCGCTGGAGGTCGGCGGACTGTTCATCGGCGCCGCGGTGATCGTCGCCGTGCCCGTGGGCCTGTGGCTGAACTGGCTCACCGGCATCCTCCTGGCCATCCCCGTGGGCCTGCTGGCCGCCACGTTCTGGTTCAGCCGCCGGGCGATGAGCGCCGCCTACTCGCAGATCGAGGGCCAGCCCGGTGCTGCCGCCGCGGTCATCAAGTCGCTGCGCGGCGGCAACTGGGTCGTGACGCCGGCCGTCGCCGTCAGCAAGAACCAGGACATGATCAGCCGCGTGGTCGGCAAGCCCGGGGTCATCCTCGTCTCGGAGGGCCCGTCGACGCGCGTCGTGCACATGCTGGCCAACGAGCGCAAGCGCACGGCGCGTTGGCTGCCGGAGGTCCCCATCTACGAGATCCAGATCGGTGATGAGGCCGATCAGGTGCCTCTGGCCCGCTTGCAGAAGGCGCTGAGCAAGTTGCCCCGCAACCTGCGCGGCGGGGAGGTCACCGAGGTGCGTCGCCGCCTGGATGCCCTGGGCGGCGCCGGTGCCTCGATGCCCATCCCCAAGGGCCCGATGCCCACGAGCGCTCGCCAGGTGCGGCGCCAGCGGGGAGCCTGACCTAGTCCGCCCCCGCGCGGATCACCATCGAGCCCACCGCGCGGTCCTGCAGGCCGCGTCCCTGGCCGTCGATGACGACGGCCGGGATCACCAGGCAGATGAGCCCGGTGCGCAGGGCCGACCGCCACAGGCCGAGCGGCCGTCCGTCCATGCGCACCACGCGCAGGCGCAGGATCCGCTGCCCGAACGAGGCCGACAACAGCCAGGTGAGCACCGTCACCTCGAGGAAGAACACCCCCAGGGTCGCGAGTGCGACCTGGTTCGAGCCGTAGCCCGCGGAGCCGTACAGCAGCATCGCGATGCCCGTGGCCACCAGCCAGTCCACCAGCAGGGCCGCCACTCGCCGCCCTAGGCCCCCCGGCAGGCCGGGCAGGCCCGGAGGGACCGGGGTTCGGTGCGCGGGTCCCGAGGTCACCGGGCCACGGTATCGGGATCGTTAACACGGGTGAAACACACGAGACACGCCGCAGATACCCCCTCTTCCTAGCCTGCGAGCGTCGGTGGCAGCCGTCATCCGACCGGCGGGTCCCACCCGCGCGAGGCGAAGCACCCACAGGTGCACGACAAGGGCTCGTACCCACGAGCTGGAGGAGTCATGTTCAACAGTTCAGAAGAGGTCCTGAAGTACATCAAGGACGAGGGCGTTAAGTTCGTCGACGTCCGCTTCATCGACCTGCCGGGCGTCATGCAGCACTTCAACATGCCTGTCGAGTCATTCGACAACGCCGTCTTCGAGGACGGCCTGATGTTCGACGGATCGTCGATCCGCGGCTTCCAGGCGATCCACGAGTCGGACATGAAGCTCATCCCCGACCCCAGCACGGCGTTCATCGATCCCTTCCGCCCGGCCAAGACGCTGGTGATGAACTTCTCGATCCGCGACCCGTACACCAACGAGCAGTACTCGCGCGATCCCCGCAATGTGGCGGCCAAGGCCGAGGCGTACCTCAAGTCCACCGGTATTGCCGACACTGTGTACTTCGGCCCCGAGGCCGAGTTCTACGTCTTCGACGACGTGCGGTTCGAGACCAACCAGCATGAGTCGTACTACCACATCGACTCGATCGAGGGCGCGTGGAACACCGGCCGGATCGAGGAGGGCGGCAACCGCGGCTACAAGACCCGCTACAAGGGCGGCTACTTCCCGGTTCCCCCGGTGGATCACTTCGCCGACATCCGTGACGACATGGTCTCCACCCTGCTGAGCGTCGGCCTGAAGGTCGAGCGTTCCCACCACGAGGTCGGCACCGCCGGCCAGGGCGAGATCAACTACGTGTTCAACACTCTGCAGCACGCGGCTGACGAGGTCATGCTGTTCAAGTACGTCATCAAGAACGTCGCGTGGAAGCACGGCAAGACGGCCACCTTCATGCCCAAGCCGCTGTTCGGCGACAACGGGTCCGGCATGCACTGCCACCAGTCGCTCTGGAAGGACGGCGTGCCGCTGTTCTACGACGAGAAGGGCTACGGCGGCCTGTCCGACATCGCCCGCTGGTACATCGGCGGCCTGCTCAAGCACGCGCCGTCGCTGCTGGCCTTCACCAACCCGACCGTGAACTCCTACCACCGCCTGGTGCCGGGGTTCGAGGCGCCGGTCAACCTGGTGTACTCGGCCCGCAACCGCTCTGCCTGCATCCGGATCCCGGTGACGGGCAGTTCGCCGAAGGCCAAGCGCATCGAGTTCCGGGTGCCCGATCCGTCGAGCAACCCGTACCTCGCGTTCGCTGCGCAGCTCATGGCCGGTCTCGACGGCATCAAGAACAAGACGGAGCCGCTGGCCCCGGTCGACAAGGACCTCTACGAGCTCCCGCCGGACGAGCATGCCTCCATCCCGCAGGTGCCCGGCTCCCTCGACGCGGTGCTCACGGCCCTGGAGTCGGACAACGACTACCTGCAGGCCGGTGGCGTGTTCCCGCTCGACCTCATCGAGACGTGGATCGACTACAAGCGCACCAATGAGGTCGATCCCATCCGGCTGCGTCCGCACCCGCACGAGTTCGAGCTCTACTACGACATCTAGACGCCCTTCGCGTCGATTCGCCTCGCGCGCATGGGAACAGGTGACCCTCCCGGCTCAGCCGGGAGGGTCACCTGCTTTCGGGGCTAGTCGTCGACGATGCCGTAGAAGATCCGGTCGAACACCCGGCGCGCCTGACGCGTGACTCGTCGGTAGTCCTCCAGAAGACGGCCCGAGCCGTCGACGGAGTAGCCGAGCAGGAAGGAGACCGCGCGCAGGTCGGCCACATCGGTCGGCACCATGTCCGAGGCCCGGCCGCGCACGAGCATCACGGCACCTCGGATCGCGGTGGCCAGGCGCCAGGAGTCGGCGAGCTGTCGGGCATCGCTGTCCGTGACGAGGCCCGCCCCGCGGGCGGCCTCGAGAGCGGCGAGCGTGCGCGTCGTGCGCAGCGCTGCCACCTCGGCACCATGCCTCATCTGAAGGAGCTGGACAGCCCACTCGACATCGCTGAGCCCACCGCGGCCCAGCTTCGTGTGCCAGGCCGGATCCGCACCCCGGGGCAGCCGCTCGGACTCCATGCGCGCCTTGAGCCGGCGGACCTCAAGGAGCTCGTCATCGCCGAGGCCGCCCCGCCACCGGACAGAGTCGACCAGCGCCATGAAGTCGGCGCCCAGTGCCGCGTCCCCGGCAACATGATCCGCGCGCAGCAGCGCCTGGGCCTCCCATACCGCCGACCAGCGCTCGTAGTAGGCGGCGTACGAGTCGAGCGAGCGCACGAGAGGTCCCTGGCGGCCCTCGGGGCGCAGGTCGGCATCGATGTCCAGCGGCGGGTCCGCGGTCGGCGCCATGAGGAGCCTGCGCAGCTCCTCGGCGATGAGTGACGCCGTGCGCAGTGCCCGCTCCTCGTCCACGGACTCCCCCGCGCGGTAGACGAACATGACGTCGACGTCACTTCCGAAGCCGAGCTCGTGGCCGCCGAACCGCCCCATGCCGATCACCGCGAACTCCACGAGGCGCTCAGGATCCACTGCCTGCCGCACGGCGGCGAGCGCCGCATCGAGGGCACAGGCAGCCACGTCCGTGAGCGCGGCTCCGGTTGACTCGATGGGGGGCCGCTGGACAAGCGACGCGGCGGCGATGCGGAACAGCTCTCGGCGCCGGACGGATCTGATGGCCATGACCGCGCGCTCGGGATCCTCGTGCCGCTCCACCAGCGAGAGCAGCTCCCCGCTCAACGCCTCGCGGCTGCGAGGCGCCAGGTCGTCCTCCTCGGCGAGCATCGTCACCGCCTCGGGCGCACCGAGCAGCAGGTCGGTGGCGTAGCGGCTGCTGCCGAGGATGCGTGCCATCCGCTCGGCGGCCGCCGACTCATCACGCAGCAGGCGCAGGTACCACGGTGTCGCGCCGAGCACGTCGCTGACGCGACGGAATCCCAGCAGACCGGCATCGGGGTCTGGGGTGTCGGCGAACCACTCGAGCATGACGGGCAGCAGCGTGCGCTGAATCGCGGCGCGACGACTGACCCCGGACGTCAGGGCCTGCAGATGGCGCAGGGCGCCCGCCGGGTCCGCGTAGCCCAGTGCCTTGAGACGCTGCTCGGCCGCCTCCGGGCTCAGGCGGGCAGAGCCGGCATCGAGGCGCGCGACCGCGTTGAGCAGCGGCCGGTAGAAGAGCTTCTCGTGCAGGCGCCGCACCTGACGTGCATGCCGCCGCCACTCCTCGACGAGCTCGGCAACGGGCTCGTGCCGCATGCCCATCGAACGACCCAGGCGACGCAGGTCCGCCTCGTCGTCCGGCATGGTGTGGGTGCGGCGCAGTCGATGCAGCTGGATGCGGTGCTCCAGGGTGCGCAGGAAGCGATAGGCCTCAGCGAGTGTCGCCGCGTCGTCGCGGCCCACGTACCCCCACGTCGCCAGCGCTTCGAGAGCCTCGAGCGTGTGCGGACTGCGCAGCATGACGTCGCTACGCCCATGCACCAGCTGGAGCAGCTGCACGCTGAACTCCACGTCACGCAGGCCGCCCGGCCCGAGTTTGAGCTCTCGCTCGGCCAGTCGCGCGGGAACGCCGCTCTCGACACGGCGGCGCATCGCCTGGGCGTCCTCGACGAAGGTGGGATGGTCGGCCGCACTCCACACGAAGGGACGCGTGACGTCGACGTAGGTCTCGCCGAGAGCTGCCTCCCCGGCGACGTGCCGCGCCTTGAGAAGGGCCTGGAACTCCCACGTCTGCGCCCATCGCTCGTAGTAGCCCTCGTGCGAGCCCAGGGTGCGGACGAGGGCGCCCTGCTTGCCCTCGGGCCGCAGGTTCGGGTCGACCTCCCAGATGCTGCCCTCCGCCGTTGATGCGCTGCAGGCGCGCATGAGCCCCGTCGCCAGTCGCGTGGCGATCCGCAGGGCACGCTCCTCGTCGCCATCGTCGGTCGGCTCCGCCACGAAGATCACGTCGACGTCGCTCACGTAGTTCAGTTCACGGGCGCCGCACTTGCCCATGCCGATCACGGCGAAGCGCACGTCCTGCGCATCTGGCCCCACCTCGGCGCGCGCGATCGCCAGCGCTGCCTCGAGCACGCCGTCCGCGAGGTCAGCGAGCCAGCGCGCCACGGTCTCCATCGGTGCCACTCCGCACACGTCGCGCGCGGCGATCCCGAGCAGGCAGCGTCGATAGGCGATCCGCAGCGCGTCGAGGGTCGCCTCGTCCGCCGCGCCAGAGACCGGGAGGGGATCCTCCGGATTCGCCCGCACTGCCCGCAGCAGGGCCGCACGAGTCTCGCGCGCCGATGGGGCGGCGCCCAGTTCCTCGCCGTCGGCAAGCACCTGCCACTCCTCCGGATGCCGAGCAAGGAAGTCGCCGAGGGCGACGGACATGCCGATGACCTCGATCAGCCGGCGGCGGAGCTCACTGTCGGCGATGAGCGCCTTGACCAGGCGCATCGACTGCTGCTCGGCGCCTTCCTCGAGGATGCGGACGAGCAGCAGCAGCGCCGCGTCCGGGTCGGCGGCACCCGACAGGTCTGCCACCAGCCCCTCCTCGTCGACACTGAGCAGGGGCTCGAGTCCGGGGCTGGCGAGCAGCAGCTGCGCGCGGTCGATGTCGGCGAAGCCGGCGCGGATCAGCCGGCCGGTCTCCGAGGCGAGGCGATCGGTCATGACCCAGGGACGAGGCCCAGGGCGCGGTCGCGCTTCCACACGAGCGCTGCCCATGCATGGATCGCCGGTCGCCAGGCCGTCACGAGATCCTCCTGACGCCGACGCACGTCATCAAGTGCGTCGGCGGTCGTGACGTCGCAGCGCTCGACGGTCGGCTCCGCGTCGTCGACCCAGTCAGCGAAGAGCTCCGCATCCACCTCCGGGTGCATCTGCAGCCCGTAGGCCGTCTCACCCAGGCGGAAGGCCTGGACGGGGCAGGCGTCGTTCGACATCAGCAGGACGGCGGCATCCGGCAGCCGCGTGATCCGATCGACGTGCCACTGGGTGGCGGGCACCGTGTCGCCACCCAGCGGGACAGCGGCCGCGACCACGGGATCGGCGAGTCCGTCGA
>JAFMFD010000102.1 GCA_017856385.1 Actinomycetota bacterium | reverse complement strand
ACGTCGAGCTCGGGGACGAACACCTCGCCGAGCCCGAGGTCGGCATGCGGGTCCAGCACGCAGAACTCCGCGAGCCGACGCGTGTCGTCGAGCAGGCGCCGACCGTCGCGCTCCCCCGCCGCGACCGCGATCTCGTCGGCGACGGCCGCCATCGCGCGATCGTCCTTCAGGTAGGCCTCACCGCTGTCGAGCTCGATGTGCCGTGAGGTGAGCGGGACGAGCCGACGGGCGGAGTCCAGCACGTCCGCGACCCGGTGGTCGGCCGGCTCGGCGTAGCGCACGGCGTTGGTGAGCACCACCGGCAGGCGCTCCTGCCGGGCCCAGCCGAGCATCGCGGCGGCGACCGGGGTGGCGTACGGGTGCCGACCGCGTCGACGGTGGGAGGCGACCGCGATGCCCAGACGGGCACCGAAGACCTCCCGCCATGGATGCACGGCGCCCGCCGCCCGATGGGAGCGCTGGGCGGCGATCAGGCCGCCGACCTCCGAGGTGACCGGCAGCAGGGCGACCAGGCCCTCGGCGTGCTCGCGCAGGATCGGCCAGGTCACCCACGGGCTGCCCCGATCGGTGTGCGATCCGAGGTGCGCGGCTGAGACGAGCCGGCACAGCGAGGCCCATCCCGTCGCCCCGCAGGCCAGCAGCAGCACCCGCGGCCGATCCTCCTCGACCCACCGGCCCCCGTGCGCCGGCGTGCGCCGCCGGTCGCCGCGACCATCGCCGCGACCGTCAGGACGACCACCGCTGCCCTCGACTGCAGGCGCCACCTCGAGGTCGACGCCGACCACGGGGTGCACATCCGCGTCCTGACAGGCCCGGACCCACCGCACCGCGCCGTACAGGCCGTCACGATCGGTCAGCCCGATGATCGGCTGGCCGAGCGTGGCCGCGCGCTGCACCAGTGCCTGCGGCATGGCGGCGCCGTACTTCAGCGAGAAGGCCGAGGCGACCTGCAGGTGGGTGAAGGGCATGACGGACCGCGCGGCTAGCCGACGTGCAGCAGCACGTCGTCCATCACTGCCTGATCGGGAAGGCCGAGCAGCGCGCACACGCGGGACAGGAAGGTCCCCGCATCGCGCACGAGGTCGTCCGCCTCGCGCGCGGTGACGCAGGCGATGCCGACCTGCGCCGAGGCCCGCTTGCGCGCCCCCGCGGCGAAGAAGGTCGCCCACTCCCCCAGTTCGGGGGCGCAGCGCGCCAGCAGGACCCAGGCGCTGATGACGCGGGACTGCGTGCCGGACGGACGGCCGCGGGCTGCGAGCACGGCGGCGGCCGCGCGCAGGGCGGCCAGGTGCGCAGCGGCGTACCGCTCCTGCGCGGTGGCGGCCAGGCTCGCCTCGGCCAGGCTGCGCCGCGCGGCACCCAGCAGGTCGTCGACGGAGCGGGACACGGGCGAGCCCGAGGAGACGGACGGACGGGTGGACGGGTGGACGGATGCCATGGGAACTCCTGTGCAGGTGGGCGCGCGTGAATCGACGCGCGAATCGACATGAGAATCGACATGAGAATCGGCAGGAGCCTCAGTCGAGGACCCGTACCAGCCACCAGGCGTCGGAGCCCGAGCCCGAGTCCTCTCGACGGGGACCCCGACTCACCTCGTACACACCTGTACTGCCGGCACGACCTGCCGCCTCGACCCGCCAGACCACCTGCTGGCCACCCGCCGCGGCGGGCAGGAGATCCCCGCGCCACCACGGCACTGCTTCGACCCAGCTGGCGATGACGCCGGTCACGACGTATCGACGACCCCGCCAGCGGAACCCCGCCGGCGCCCCATCGGTGCCCACGAGCACCTCGATCCCCTCGACCCGGTAGCGATGAGCCATCGCGTGCCTCCCGGTGAATCTCGGTCGCCGGGCCGGGGTCGAGGCGGCCCGGCGACCGAGGTGACCCGGGAGGCGCAGCCGCGAATCCACGCTCCCCGGGGGTATTCGAACATATGTTCGAATACCCCCGGAACGCTAGACCGGACCCCTGACAGTCGTCAACCCCATCCGTGGGATCCCCGGTCCCGGACCTGATTGGCTGACCCCGTGATCCGGGCCCGCGCGCTGACGAAGGCGTACTCCCGTGCCGCGAGCGCGAAGCGTGCGGAGCGCCGCCCATCCGAGGATACGAGCGCGAAGCGTGCGGAGCGCCGCCCATCAGAGGTGAGCACCGGCTCCGACGGCGGCCGGACCCTCCTCGCCGTCGACGGGATCGACCTCGACGTCGCCGCGGGCGAGTCCTTCGGGATCCTCGGCGCCAACGGGGCCGGCAAGTCCACCACGATGCGGATGATCGGCGCGACGCTCCAGCGGACCTCGGGAGAGCTCACCATCCTCGGGCGCGACCCGGCCCACGAGGGTCCCGTGATCCGCGCGCACCTCGGCGTCGTCCCCCAGCAGGACACCCTCGACACCGAGCTGACCGTCCGCGAGAACCTGCTCACCTACGGCCGCTACTTCGGCCTGCCGCGCACCGCACTCGTCCCGCGCATCGAGGAGCTGCTCGACTTCGCCCAACTGCAGGACAAGCGCGACGAGAAGGTCGAGGCGCTCAGCGGGGGCATGAAGCGCCGCCTCACCATCGCCCGCGGCCTGGTCAACGACCCGAGCCTGCTGCTGCTCGACGAGCCCACCACGGGACTGGACCCGCAGGCGCGGCACATCCTGTGGGACCGGCTCTACCAGCTGCGCGAGACCGGCGTCACGCTCGTGCTCACGACGCACTACATGGACGAGGCCGAGCAGCTCTGCGAGCGCCTGGTGATCATGGACGCGGGCCGCATCGTCGCCGAGGGCGCCCCCGCCGACCTCATCCGCACGTACTCCAGCCGCGAGGTCGTCGAGGTCCGCTTCGGGACGAACCGCAACAGCGAGGTGCTGCCCCACCTGCACGGCATCGGCGACCGCATCGAGGAGCTCCCGGACCGCCTGCTCGTCTACACCGACACCGGGGAGTCTGACCTGCAGGAGATCGTCGCGCGTGGGTTCATGCCCGTCACCGCGCTCGTGCGGCGCGCGTCGCTCGAGGACGTCTTCCTGCGCCTGACGGGCCGAAGCCTGGTCGACGGATGAGCTCTCTCGGCAAAGGCACTGGGCCATGAGCCTCACCGCACCCGCATCGTTCCGCGTCGCGGAGTACCGCCTGCGCAGCATGTGGAAGTGGCGCAACTCGATCATCGCGTTCGGCGTCGGCAACCCGGTGCTGTACCTGGTCTCGATCGGCCTGGGCGTCGGCGCACTCGTCGACGCGAACTCCCCCGACGGGGTCACGGGCGTGCCGTACCTGCTGTTCCTCGCACCCGCGCTGCTCGCCACGGCGGCGATCCAGGCCGGGCAGGACGAGGTCTCCTTCCCCACGCTCGCGGGCTTCATCTGGAACCGGCTGTTCTTCGCGATGCGCGCCACCTCCCTCAGCGGCGGGCAGATCGCCGACGGCGTCCTGCTGGCCGCATCCGTCCGCATCATCTTCACGACGACCGTGTACTGGCTGGTGCTCTGGGCGTTCGGTGCCGTCGACCTCGGCAGTGCGCTCCCGCTGATCGGCGTCTCGACGCTCGCCGGCGTGTGCTGGGGTGCGGTCGCCCTCGCCCTCACCTCGCGCGCGAAGACCGACAGCACCTACATCTCGGTCATGTGGCGGCTGGTGATCATGCCGATGTTCCTGTTCTCCGGGACGTTCTACCCGCTGGCCGTGCTGCCGCTGTGGCTGCAGTGGATCGGTTGGATCTCGCCGCTGTGGCACGCCACCGAGCTCGGCCGCTGGCTCTCGTACGGAGCCCCGCTCGAGCCGTGGCAGGCACTGCTCAGCACCGCGTACCTGCTCGCCCTCGGCGCCACCGGACTCCTCCTCGGCCGCCGCACCTTCGAGGCGAGGCTCACCGCATGATCACGCAGTCGCTCACCGTCTCGGCCGCCGTCGCCATCGCCGAGCGGAGGTCCGGGCGCGTCGACGCTGGCGTCCGCGCGGGTCGCGCACGGACCCTGATGCTGCGCAACGCCCTCGCGCTGCGCACGAACAATGCGCTCTCCTTCCTTACCGGCTTCGTCGAGCCCGTCATCTTCCTGCTCGCGTTCGGCTACGGCGTGGGCGCGCTCGTCGGCACGATCACCTACGGGGGCATGACGCTGCCGTACGCCGTCTACGTCGCACCGGCACTGCTCGCGGTGAGCGCGATGAACGGCGCGATCTTCGACTCGACCTTCAACGTCTTCTTCAAGATGCACTACCTGCGCATCTACCAGGCGATCACGTCGACCTCGCTGGGGCCGCTCGACGTCGCGCTCGGGGAGATCGGGTGGGCGATGCTCCGCGGGGCGATGTACGCGGCCGGCTTCCTCACCGTCGTCACGCTGCTCGGCCTCACGACGAGCTGGTGGGCCCTGGCGCTGGTGCCCGCGGCCATGCTGATCGCGTTCGCCTTCGCGTCGGTGGGCATGGCGGTGACGTCGTACATGTCGACCTTCCACCAGCTGAACTGGATGCAGTTCGTCCTGCTGCCGCTGTTCATGTTCTCCGGGACGTTCTTCCCGATCACGGCGTACCCGGAGTGGCTGCAGGTCGTGGTCGCCGCGACACCGCTGTGGCAGGCGATCGCGCTGACACGCGGGCTGTTCCTCGGCGTCCTGGAGCCTGCCCTGCTGATCCCAGTCGCATACTTCGCGGTGATGGCGGCGATCGGCCTGATCGTGACGACGCGACGCCTCGACCGGCTCTTCCTGCGCTGACCGCGCGAGCTGGGCGCCTCCGTGCTGACACGCACCCCCCGTGCGTGCTACACCGGAGACATGCTGCTGACCTTCCTCGGCGGGGTGGGGACCGTGACCGGGTCCAGGACCCTCGTGGAGCCGGAGTCCGGCGCCGGTGCCTCCGGTCGCCTCCTGATCGACTGCGGCCTGTTCCAGGGTCCGCGCGAGGTACGCGGCCGCAACTGGGAGCCCTTCCCGATCGACCCGGCGACGATCGATGCCGTCATCCTCAGCCACGCCCACCTGGACCACTGCGGCTACCTGCCCGCACTCGTGCGCGACGGATTCTCCGGACCGGTCCACTGCTCGCCCAACACGGCCGCGCTCGTGCCGATCATCCTGCGCGACAGCGCGCGACTGCAGGAGGAGGACGCCGCGTGGGCGCGCAGGAAGGGCTTCTCGCGCCATGCCGACCCACGAGCCCTGTACGACGCGGAGGACGCCGAGGCCGCCATCGCGCTGCTGCAGCCGGTCGAGTTTGGGCACGAGTTCACGCCGGTGCCCGGACTCGTTGCCCGCCTCGACGTCGGCGGCCACATCCTCGGCTCGTCGACGGTGACACTCACCGAGACCTCCCGGGAGCGGACGGTCGTCTTCAGCGGCGACCTCGGGCGCGGCAACCATCCGCTGCTGCGTCCCCCCGCGCCTCCGTGCGCCGCCGACGCCATCGTCCTGGAGTCGACCTACGGAGATCGGTCGCACGCCGACGTCGATGCCGAGCTCGACGAGATGGCAAGGGTCATCACGCGCACGCTCAAGCGCGGGGGCACGGTGGTGATCCCCGCTTTCGCCGTGGATCGCACCGAGGTGCTCCTGCGTGCCCTGCACACGCTGTTGATCCAGCAGCGGATCCCCCTTGCCCCGATCCACGTCGACAGCCCGATGGCCCTCGCCGCGCTGCGCGTCTACCTCGATGCCATCCGCGACGCCGATCCGGAGATCCTCCCGTCGATCCTGGCGGAGGGGCCGGAGGCGATCGACCTGCCCCACCTGCACGAGGCGACGACCCCGGAGCAGTCGATGGCGCTGGATCGCGGCGGCGCGCGCATCATCGTCTCGGCGTCGGGGATGGCCAGTGGTGGGCGCGTCACGCACCATCTGAAGGCACTGCTGCCCGACCGCGACACGTGCGTGCTGCTGGTGGGCTTCCAGGCCGTGGGGACCGCCGGGCGCATGCTGCTCGACGGCGCGCACGAGATCAAGATCCACGGGCAGTACGTGCCGGTGCGTGCGGAGATCGTCGAGATCGAGGCCTTCTCGGTGCACGCGGACGCCGACGAGCTGATCGCCTGGCTGGCGTCGTGCCATCCGCTGCCGACGCAGGTCTTCGTCAACCACGGGGAGCCGGATGCGGCCGCAGCCCTTGCCGATCGGGTCCGGCGCGATCTGGACATCGCGGTCGACGTCCCCGAAGCCGGGGAGCGCGTGCGGGTGTAGGCATGCGTGCAGGAGCGTGGTGGTCGCCTCCCCGTCGGGACCAAATGCAGGACGGGCCGAATGTCAGACCCTGGTCGTAGCTTCGGGTCATGGACATCGAGGGCCTGGGGTTCGACCCGTTCACCGCGACGCCGTCG
>JAFMFD010000007.1 GCA_017856385.1 Actinomycetota bacterium | reverse complement strand
GACTTCTTCGCGACCGCAGCCTTCTTCACTGAAGGGCTCTTGGATGTTGTCATGCTCAGATCGCCTCTCCCAGCGACGGTTCCACCATGAGGGCATCCAGCGGCGTGGCGCGACGCTGCTCGTGGAATGCCAGGATCTGCAGCTCGACCGCGAGGTCGACCTTGCGCACCTCGACGTCCCCGGGGACGTCGAGCACGACCGGCGCGAAGTTCAGGATGCTGTGCACGCCGGCGGCCACGAGGCGGTCGCAGACCTCCTGCGCGGACTCGCCGGGCGTCGCGATGACGCCGATGTGCACGCGCCCGGCGGCGGCCAGGCGGTCCAACTCCGACATCGGCTGGACCTCGATCGGGCGCTCCGGCGTCCCGGCGACACGGCCGATGACATCCGGGTGCGCATCGAGCAGGCCCACGATCTGGAAGCCGCGCGAGGCGAACCCGCGGTACGCGACCAGCGCCTGCCCCAGGTTGCCCGCTCCCACGATGACGACGCCCCAGGGCTGGGTGAGGCCGAGCTCGCGGGCGATCTGGTACGTCAGGAACGGCACGTCGTAGCCGACGCCGCGGGTGCCGTACGAGCCGAGGTGCGACAGGTCCTTGCGCAGCTTCGCGGAGGACACCCCGCACGTGCGGGCGAGCTCCTCCGATGAGACGGTGCGGACTCCGGAGTCCGCCAGACCCTGCAGCACCCGGTGGTAGACCGGCAGCCGGGCGATGGTCGCGGGGGGGATGATGCGCCCGGCGCCTCCGCGAAGGGAGCGCTCGGCAGGCGTGGGTCCGATGGGGGGCACAGGTCTCCAGGCGGGAAGGGATCGGACGGCCGGTGGGTGGAGCGTCACCGGGAGGCCGTTCCGACGCCCCCGTAGGTTAGGGAATTCGTAACGAAGTCACAAAGTTGACCGGACGCTGACGTCCGTTAATCGGTTACCTAGCCGGGTGGTCAGCCTGCGAGCGCCGTCCGCAGCCGTACCGGGTCGATCCGCCAGAAGTCGTGGGGTCGCCCGTCGACCAGGACCACCGGGATCCGGTCCCAGTACTCCTCGTACAGCGAGGGATCGTCCTCGATCGACCACTCGTGCCACGTGGCGCCCCGCTCCGCGCACACCGCCACGACCACGGCCCGGGCGTCCTCGCACAGGTGGCAGCCCGGCTTGCCGATCAGGGTGACCCGCGCGTCAGGCACCGACGCGGATGTCATGCCCCGTAGCCCGCGTCGCCGTAGACCTCGCGCAGGCGGCCCTTGGCCACGCGCCCGGTGGCGGAGTGCGGCAGCGCATCGACGATGCGGATCGTGGTCGGGCACTTGAAGCGAGCGAGCCGCTCGGCGCAGAACTGCGCGATCTGCTCCACCGTCGCGCTCGCACCCGGCCGGCACACGACCAGGGCCGTCACCGCCTCGCCGCTCGCATCGTCGGGAACACCAACGACCGCCGACTCCCGCACCTCGGGCATCTGGTCGATGACGAGCTCGATCTCGCGCGGGTAGACCGAGAAGCCGTTCACGAGGATCACCTCTCGGCGTCGATCGACGAGATGCAGGTCGCCGTCCTCGTCGAGGTACGCCACGTCGCCGGAGCGGAACCACCCGTCGGCGTCGGGACCTCCCTCGCCGTTCGGCCAGTAGCCGCTGAAGATGCTCGGGCCCCGCACCCAGAGTTCGCCGGGATCCCCCTCGTCGACGTCCCGGCCACTGCCGCCCGGTCCGGTGTCGTCGACCAGTCGCACCTGGAGGCCCGGCAGCGGCCGACCCACCGAGCCGGGCTTGGCCGACCCCGAGACCAGCGTCGTCGCGACCACCGGGGCCGTCTCCGTCATGCCGTAGCCCTCGAAGACGTCGTGGCCCGCGTGCGAGGTGAACCGCTCGAGCACGTCGGCCGGCAGGGGCGAGCCACCGCTCGACAGCAGCCGGACAGCTGCCAGCGCCTCGCGCGCATCGGGGACTCCCGACCACGCCTGGAACATCGCGGGCGCTGCGGGGATCGTGGTGACGCCGAGGTCCCGCACCGTAGCGAGGGACTCCTCGGGATCGAACCGGTCGCTGATCACGATTGTCGCGCCCGCTGCGACGGCCAGGCCGAGGCCGGTGTTCAGCCCGTAGACGTGGAACATCGGCAGGAGGAGCAGGACGACGTCGTCCGGCGTGACAGCCGGGGGCGAGTCGAGCGAGAGCAGCATCTCGATGTTCGAGCGCAGGGCGCCGTGCGTGAGCATCGCACCCTTCGGTCGCCCGCTCGTGCCGGCCGTGAAGAGCAGGAGGGCAAGCGCGTCCTGCGACGTCGCGGGCTCCGCGAGGACGGCTCCGCGTCCGGCGGCGATGATCGACTGCCACTCGGCGCCTCCGGCCTCGATGACCTCGCAGCCCGGGAGGGCGGCGGCCGCCTGCGACCCCACCTCCAGGGTGCTCGGCTGCACCAGCAGCACGCGCGCGCCGGCATCGGCGAGCAGCACCGCGACCTCGGCAGCGCTGGAAGCCGGGTTCATCGGCACGCTGACCAGTCCGGCGCGCGCAGCACCGAAGTAGGCGACGACGAACTCGGCGCTGTTGCCGAGCAGCAGCGCGATGCGGTCTCCGGCGTGGAGTCCGCGCTGGACGAGGCCCGCGGCGAGCGCATCAACCTCGGCATCGACCTGCGCCCACGTCATCCGGCGCTCCCCGACCACCAGGCCGGTCCCCTGCGGGTCCCGACGGGCCGTCTCCCGCAGGAAGCCGGCGACGTTGGCGTTCATCGACTCTCCCCTCGGGCACGGCGCCCAGCGCACTCCACGAGTGTCGCACAGGCCCGTCCGTCGCTGGATAGTCTCCTCGGGTGGATCACCCTGACGAGGTGCCCGTCCCCGAGCACTCCGACGTACTGTCGCGGTACCGCCGCGCAGGTCAGGCGTCGGCGGTCGCGGCATCACCGCACGCCGTCGAAGGGGACACCGAGCGCACGACGTCGGCCGCAGCGTTCTTCGATGTCGACAACACCATCATGCGCGGAGCGAGTCTGTTCCACCTTGCCGTCGGCCTGGCCCGACGCAACTACTTCAGCGGCCACGAGATCGTGGGCTTCGCAGTCAAGCAACTGAAGTTCGTGCTCAGCGGGTCGGAGGACCTCGAGGACATGGCATCGGCGACGGAGGCCGCTCTCTCCTTCGTCCAGGGACGCTCTGTGAAGGAGCTCGCGCAGCTCGGGCAGGAAATCTTCGACGACACCATGATCGACAAGCTGATCCCCGGGACGCTCGCCCTCGCGCAGGGCCACCTCGACGCGGGCGAGCAGGTCTGGCTGGTCACCGCCACGCCTGTCGAGCTGGCCACCGTCATCGCCCAGCGGCTCGGGCTCACCGGCGCACTCGGCACGGTCTCCGAGATCCGCGACGGCAAGTACACCGGACACCTCGACGGTCCGCCCCTGCACGGTCTGGCCAAGGCCGAGGCCATCCGCGCCATCGCGCAGCGTGAGGGCCTGGACCTGGAGCTGTGTTCGGCCTACTCCGACTCGTCCAACGACATCCCGATGCTCTCGCTGGTCGGACGGCCCGTCGCCGTAAATCCGGATGCCACCCTGCGCGACCATGCGCGCGACAACGGCTGGCCGATCCGTGACTTCCGCCGACGCGAGCAGGTCAAGCGCTACGCCCTTCCTGCAGCCGCCGGGGCCGCCGGCATCGCCGCAGGAATGGCCATCGGCTACGTCAGCGCCCGCGCGCGTCGCGTCTGAGCCTCAGCCGAACGCCGACGGGCGCGCCACCAGGAGTCGATACAGCGTCTGCTGGATCTGCTCGCGCACCTCGTCGGTGAGGTTGAAGACGACCATCGGGTCGTCGGCGGAGGCCTCGGGGTACCCGTCGGTCGCGATCGGCTCGCCGAAGTGGATGTGCCACTTGCTTGGCAGCGGGACCATGCCCAGGGGGCCGAGCCAGGGGAAGGTCGGCGTGATCGGGAAGTAGGGAAGGCCGATGACTCGGGCGAGCAGTGCCGAATTGGCGATCATGGGATAGGTCTCCTCCGCACCGACGATGGCGGTCGGGATGATCGGCGCCCCGGTGCGCAGGGCAGCGGTCACGAAGCCACCGCGGCCGAACCGCTGCAGCTTGTAGCGCTGCGCGAAGGGCTTGCCGATCCCCTTGAAGCCCTCGGGCCACACACCCACGAGCTCACCGGCAGTCAGCAGGCGCTCGGCATCGGGATGGCAGGCAAGGGTGTGACCGGCCTTGCGGGCGAGTTCGCCGAGGAACGGGGTCGAGAACACCAGGTTCGCGCCCAGCATGCGCAGGTGACGGTGGGCCGGATGCTCGTCATGCAGCGCCACCTGGGTCATGAGCGAGTCCCATGCGATGACTCCGGAGTGGTTCGCGACGATCAGCGCGCCCGAGTCGTCAGGCACGTTCTCCAGGCCCGTGACCTCGACCCGGAACCAGGAGCGGTAGAGCGGCCGCACGAGGCCGAGCAGCACCCGGTCGGTCAGCTCGGGGTCGAAGCCGAAGTCGTCGACCTGGTAGTCCCCGCTCATCCGACGGCGGATGAACTCGGCCCACGTCTCCGGGTCGGTGGTCGTCAGCTCCGCGAGCTCGATGTCGCTCCACACGCCATCGGCACCGGGACCGGATCGCCGCTCGGGCTGCTCGTGCTGCTCTGGCGTCTCCACGGGCCTTCGTAGTGGTTGAGGGCCGGTGTTGCCGACGAGCCTGGCCGCCTTCGACGCCGAGAGCCGCGAGTCCTCAGGCACTGCGGACCTCCCGCACCGGTCCGCCGACCGGGGACGCGGACCGGTCTGTTCGCGCGGCGGCGAGGTCCTCGACCGCAGCCAGGCTCGTCCACCGCGGGCTGAACCCGAGCAACGCGGCGGCCGCGGAGGTGTCGAGGGCGCGGCCGTACGTGAGGAGGCGGATCATCTCGCCGGAGAGGTCGGCAAGCCCGCGCGAGGCGATCGCCCTGCCGAGGTACGGAACCAGGCCAGCAGGCACCGCGATCCCAGGACGGCCGAGGATCCGGAGCACCTGCGACAGCGGTACGACACCCGCACCGGCGACGTTGACCGTGCCGTGCGCCCGCACCTCGACCGCGCGGCCGATTGCGGCGAGGGCATCGTCCTCGTGGACGAACTGCAGCCGCGGGTCGAAGCCGAGGACGGTTGGCACGACGGGCAGGGTCAGGTACTCGGTCATGCCCGTGCGCACCGCCGGGCCGATCACGTTGGCCAGCCGCAGCGTCGCCACGGTCACGTCGGAGCGCCGTCGTGAGAAGCCGCGCACATACGCCTCGACCTCGACCGAGTCCTTCGCCCACCCCGAGCTCGGCCGATGCCGCGGCTCCATGTCCTCGGTGAACAGCGCGGGGTCTCTCGGCCCGGCGCCGTACACCGCCGCCGTCGACTTCACGACCAGGTGCTTGAGCGCCGGGGTGCGCTGACATGCGGCGAGCAGCTGCATGGTCCCGATGACGTTGATCTCCTTCATCGTGGACCGGCCGCCGGCCTGCTTCGGGGTAGCGATCACGCCCATGTGCACGACGGTGTCGACCCGGGCCTCCCCCATGACCTTCGCGATCACGGGATTCCGGATGTCGGCCCGGACGAAGGCGACCCCGGGGATCGGATTCTGCGGGGCCACCACATCGACGCCGATGACCTCAGCGGCCGGATCGGCTGCCAAAAGGGCCGCCATGCGTCCGCCCAGATACCGGGAGACCCCCGTGACGAGGATGGTGCGCTTCATGGCCACCCCTGGCGACTTCGCGTAGGCCGACGACGACCCGCAGGCTGCAGGACCCGCCGGGCGCCCTACTTCTTGTTGCGGCGCTGGACCCGCGTGCGACGCAGCAGCTTGCGGTGCTTCTTCTTGGCCATCCGCTTGCGCCGCTTCTTGATCACTGAGCCCATCGACGATCCCTTGTCTCGTGGGTGCAGTCGCACCCGCTCCTCAGTGGAGCAGTGCGACAGCCTACCCGCGGCGCGTCACAGCGCCCGGGGCGGTCCGGTGAAGGGCAGGATCAGGCGGTCTCGACGTACGAGTCGCGCAGGTAGTCCGAGACGGCCTGCTCGGGGACCCGGAACGATCGACCCACGCGGACGGCCGGCAGCTCGCCGTTGTGCACCAGGCGGTAGACGGTCATCTTCGAGACGCGCATCATGGCCGCGACCTCAGCAACGGTCAGGAAGTGAACATCGCTGAGCGAGCGATCAGGATTCGTCGACATCTCAGGCACCGCACTCTCTGCGCCGCATCGCACCGGCTTCCCTCCGGAGACCACGATCACGGGGCTGTCGCAGACTAGTGGTCCTCGGGGCCCGAGGGAAAGTTGATTCCCGAAATCCCCTCCACGAGGTTCACGGGCGTGCAGACCGCCGCACAGTCATCCCCCGGACAGCTCGCGACTTCGATCCCGCGCCGCCGTCAGCGCAGCACGCACCGCGTCGCCGACACCGAGGTCGTCGAGGGTGCCGATCGCGGCGGCCGTGGTGCCCTGGGGCGACGTCACGCGCCGACGCAGCTCCGCCGCATCCTCCTGCGAGGCCTGCAGCAGCAGCGCGGCCCCGACCAGCGTCTGGACGACCATGTCGCGGGCGACCTCGGCCTCGAGGCCGAGGTCCCGGCCTGCCGCGACCATCCCCTCGGCCAGGTAGAACAGGTACGCCGGACCGCTTCCGGACACCGCCGTGACCGCGTCCTGCAGCTCCTCCGGCACGCAGACAACCAGGCCGACGCGGGCCAGCAGAGCCTCGGCCAGCGCCAGCGCCTCCGGCGGGCACTGTGCTCCCGCACTGATGCCCGTGACGCCCTGGCCGATGCTCGCCGGCGTGTTGGGCATGGCCCGGACGACGTGCACGCCGGCCGGCACGGCCTGCTCGACGGTCGAGGTTCGGATGCCCGCGGCGATCGAGATGACGGTGCTGCCCGGCTCGATCCGGGCGCCCACCTCGTCGAGCAGGGCGAGGGTGTCCTGCGGCTTCACCACGAGGATGACGACATCGGCGCCGCGGACCGCATCGACGGGGCTCGCGATCCGCACGCCGAGCCGCTCGGCGAGCTCGGCCGCACGCTCGGGGCGCTTCTCGGCGACGACGATGTCCGGGACGGGGTCGGCCTGGCCGAGGGCGGAGGCCAGGGTCTCGCCCATGACCCCACCGCCGAGAACGGCTATGCGCATCGGATCGACCTCCTGTTGTGCCGAGGGGCCCGTCAGACGGGCAGCAGCGAACGGACGGCGCTGGCGATGCCGGTCGGCTGCTCGGCCAAGCCTCCCACGAGGCGCTCCAGCCACCGGTGGCCGAAGGGGACGTAGACGCGCACGCTGTGACCCGCTGCCAGCAGGCGGTCCTGCTCCCCGGTCTGGCGCCCGAGGTAGAACGCGAACTCAAAGGTCTGCGGGGCCCGGCCGTAGGCCGCCGCCCGGTCCTGCACGATCGCGATGAGCCGGGGGTCGTGCGTCGCGAACGAGGGATGCCCGGCGCCCCGCAGCAGGGTCCGGGCGCAGCGCACGAAGGCCTTGTCCGTCTCCAGTGGCTGACGGTGGACCTCCCCACCCCCGCCGTGCGCTCCCTTGACCAGCCGGACCCGCCCATCGGCCCATGCGACGACCTCGCGCTCAGTGGCGCGCCAGATGGCCGGCAGCGTGACGCCCACAGCGGTGCCGGAGTCAACCAGGTCGCGGGCCCACGCCAGGGCCTCCGGCAGGTCGGCCAGCTCGCCGGTGCCCAGCTGCAGGCCCACGCCGCGCGCCGAGGCGGAACGCGCCAGTTCGGCCAGCGCACCCCGTGGATCGCTCCCGGGCACGTGCTGGCCGAGGGCCTCCGCGAACACGATCACCTCGCTCACCGATGCCAGCCCTGCGTCGGCGACCGCGTCGACGACCGCCGCGTAGTCGTCGATGGCGGCCGACACCTGCGCACGGCCCTCGACGCTCGGCACCATGTGCTCCAGGGCCAGGTGGAACCCTCGATCGGCGAGGTCGCTGGCGACGGGCATGACATCGTGCAGGTCGTCACCCCCGACCACGCGTTCGACGAGGTCCCGGGCGAGGGGCGTGCGCGAGATCATGCCGCTCACCGACTCCTGCCGGGCGAGGGACGCGAGGGCCTCGCGGATCATGCGCGCTCCCGGGGCGAGCGCGTCGGGTCGAGGAGGTCCTGGATGGCCGGGGCCAGCAGCCGGACGACGTCGTCCTCGCTGGCGGACGCGAGCGGCTCGATGCGCAGGACGTACCGGGTCGTGGCCATGCCGACGAGGTGCGAGGTGATGAGCGCGGCGCGCAGGCGGGCATCGGGCACCCCGAGCGTCGCGAGCACCGGGTCGATGACGACCGTCGCCAGGTACTCCGAGAGGGCCCGCAGCTCGGCGACGGGCGTCGACGACGCCGCTGCGGCACCCACCGCCGGCGCCTCGGGGCGCCCGACGGCCAGGCGGGCGACGTCGGCGCGCACCTGGTCGTCGTCCAGCCACGTCAGGCTCAGGCGGACCAGGCGGGCACCGAGGCCGTCGAGCCCGGGAGCCACCAGCCGCGGCACGGCCCGAGCGGGATCAAAGGGCAGCGTCAGCGCGGCCGCGAACAGCTGCTCCTTGTTCCGGTAGAGCGAGCGCACGACGTCGGGGGCGACGCCGGCGGCGACCGCGACCGACTTCAGCGTTGTGCCCGAGTACCCCCGCGCCGCGAAGGCCAGGCGCGCCGCCTGGAGCACGGCCCCGGCGACGTCCTGGGCGGACGGAGGGGATGCGGCCACGTCGCCAGCCTAGGTCCGCACGCGCGGACCGTGCGGACCCTGACCCAGATGCAGCCGTGCGAACGCGAGCGTCTCGGCCAGGTCGGCGATGCGCGCTGCCCGGTCCGGCGCCTTGCGCGTGCTCACCTCCGCGATCACCGTGCCGGAGAACCCGGTGCCCGCGAGCTGCGTGAGCACCTCCGCCACCGGCTGGCTGCCCCGGCCGGGGATGCGGTGCTCGTCCCGGCTGGAGTCGGTTCCGTCAGCGAGGTGGACATGGGCCAGGCGGCTGCCGAGGTCGGCGGCCATCTCGAGCGGGTCCGTGCGCGACACCGCGGTGTGGGACAGGTCGAGGGTCGTGTGCAGGTAGTCGTCATTGCGCACGTCCCAGTCGGGCAGGTACGCCGCAACCGACCCCGGCCCGGCACGCCACGGGTACATGTTCTCGACGGCGAAGCGCACGGCTGTCTCGGACTCCATCCGGTGCAGGCCCGCGACGAACTCGCGCGCGTAGTCGCGCTGCCACCGGAATGGCGGGTGCACGACCACTGTGCCCGCGCCCACCGTCTCGGCCGCGCGCTGAGCACGCTGGAGCTTGCCCCAAGGATCGGTGCCCCACACGTGCTGAGTGATCACCAGGCACGGTGCGTGGATGGCCAGGATGGGGATCTCGTAGTGGTCGACGAGGGCGCGCAGCGCCGACGCGTCCTGGCTCGTCGCATCGGTGCCGACCATGACCTCGACCCCGTCGTAGCCGAGGTAGGCGGCGAGCTCGAAGGCCGTGGCGGTGGACTCGGGGAAGACGCTGGACGTGCTGAGCCCCACCCGGACGACCGGGTCGGGGCCCTGCGCCCCAGCGGGCGGCGTCATCGCGCGGCTCGTCGCCAGCGGTCCGTGACAAGTCCCGCGAGCCAGACGAGAGCGGCGCCGACCAGCCCGCAGCCGATCGCCACCGCGGCGTACCGCTCAGGACCCAGGGCCAGGGCGAAGAAGTCCGACAGGAACGGAATAGCCAGGACGGCGATGAACATCGCGACCATGGTCGCGACGATGGCCAGGCGGATGGCGTTGAGCGGGCGCGCCGACATCAGCAGGACGCTGATGGCGACGATGAACAGCGTGACGCTTGCCGCCTCCTGCGCGTTGAAGAGTGGCTCCCCCACCCCGAGGGCGAGGCCGTAACTCACCAGCGATGCCGTCGCGCAGATCACCCCGGACGGGATCGCGAACAGCAGCACCCGGCGCAGAAAGCCAGGGCGGAACCGCTCGGTGTTGGGCATCAGCGCCAGGAAGAACGCCGGGATCCCGATCGTGAGCGCGCTGATCAGCGTGAGGTGCCGGGGAAGGAACGGGAAGGCGAAGGCGAACAGGCCCGTCATGACGGAGAACACGACGGAGTAGGTCGTCTTGGTCAGGAAGACGTCCGACACCCGCTCGATGTTGCCGAGCACGCGGCGCCCCTCGGCGACGACGCTGGGCATGACGGACCACCTGTCGTCGAGCAGGACGATTTGCGCGACGGCGCGAGTGGCGCCCGACCCGGAGCCCATGGCGATGCCGAGGTCGGCCTTCTTCAGTGCCAGCACGTCGTTGACTCCGTCGCCGGTCATCGCCACCGTCGAGTCGCGCAGGTGCAGGGCCGCGACCATCTGCTGCTTCTGCAGCGGAGTGACCCGCCCGAACACGTTCGCGTCGAACACCGGCTGGGCGAGCTCGGCCGGGTCGTCCGGCAGGGTCCGCGCATCGACCGGGTGGTCCGCGCCCGGCACACCGGCACGCTGCGCGATCGCGCCCACGGTCGCCGCGTTGTCGCCCGAGATCACTTTGACCGTGACACCCTGCTCAAGGAAGTACGACACGGTCTCGGCGGCATCGGGGCGCAGCTGCTGACTGATCACGACGAGGGCGACCGGGGTCGATGCACCCGGACCGTCATCCGCGCTCGGCCGGCCGTCGGCCCTCGCGAGCAGCACCACGCGCGCACCGTCGGCCGCCAGCTGCTCCGCCCGGGAGTGGACGTCGCCCCCCGCCTGCGCGCCGACGATCTCCGGCGCCCCCAGCACCCAGGCGCCGCGCTCGCCGAAGTCTGCGGCGGACCACTTGCGCGCACTGGAGAAAGGCACGGCCGACGAGACCGTCCAGCCCGGCGCGGGGTACGCATCCGCGATCGCCTGCAGGGTGGGGTTGGGGTTGGACTCGCTCGCGCCGAGGGCGCCGAGAACGGCAGATACGTCATCCTGGCCGGCTCCGGCGATCGGGACGACCTCCTGCACCCGCATGCCCGGCTCGGTCAGCGTGCCGGTCTTGTCGACGCAGATGGTGTCGACCCGTGCCAGCACCTCGACCGCGGGCATGTCCTGCACGAGCACCCGCTTGCGCGCCAGGCGCACCACGGAGACCGCCATCGCGATGGAGGTGAGCAGGACCAGTCCCTCGGGCACCATCGTCACGACGCCGGCGATGGTCCCGCGCACGGCCTCGTCGAACGGCAGGTCGGCGCGGACCAGCTGCGACCACAGGAGCAGCAGGCCGACCGGGACGAGCAGGTACGAGATGATGCGGATGAAGCCGGCGATCGCGTTGCGCAGCTCGGAGTTGGTGAGGTGGAAGCTCGAGGCCTGCTCCGTCAGGCGCCCGGCGAAGGACTCACGGCCCACGCGCGTCGCCTGGTACAGGCCGGATCCGGCGACGACGAAGGACCCGGACATCGCCTCGTCGCCGACCGCCTTGTCCACCGGGTCCGCCTCGCCGGTGAGCAGGCTCTCGTCGATCTCGAGGCCATCGGACCGCAGGACCAGGCCGTCGACGACCAGCTGGTCGCCCGTCGTGAGGACCACGATGTCGTCGAGCACGACGTCGCCCTTGGCCACCGAGACGTCGACGCCGTCGCGTCGGACGACCGGCCGCGCCTCGCCGAGGACCGCGAGCTTCGCGAGGGTCCGCGATGCCCGGTACTCCTGGATGATGCCGATGCCCGTGTTCGCGATGATGACGAAGCCGAAGAGCGAGTCCTGGATCGGCGCGACGAGGAGCATCACGATCCACAGGGATCCGATGAGGCCGTTGAACCACGTGAACGTGTTGGCCCGGATGATGTCGCCCAGGCTGCGGCTGCGCGCGTCCGGGACGGCGTTGACCTCCCCGCGGGCGATCCGCTCGGCGACCTCGGCCGCCGTCAGCCCCACAGCGGGGTCGGTGGCCGGACGGGTCGCCGGGGCGGACGTCACCGGGCCAGGCCGTCCATGCGGTCGAGGATGATGCCCTCGCGGAGGGCCCAGGGGCAGATGGCGAGCTCATCGAGGTCGAGCAGGTCCATCGCGGCCTCCGCCACGATGGCACCGGCCAGCAGCTGCGCCGCACGCCCCTCGGAGACGCCCGGGAGCTCGGCCCGCTGGGCCGCTGTCATGCCTGCGAGCCGAGGGACAACGTGGTGGAGGTCCGCGGCCTTGAGCACGCGCGGCACGTGGATCCCCTCGGTGGCCGGGGCCGCCCCGCACGCGCGGGCAAGCTGCTTGAACGTCTTGGAGGTGGCGACCGCGAGTCGGGGCTCCCCGCCCCTGCGCAGCTGCCCGAGCACGTCGGCGATGGACGCGCGCACCTGCCGGCGCAGGGCGCGGATGGCATCGGCGCTCGGCGGGTCACCGCGCAGGTGGTCGCGCGTGAGCCGCCCGGCGCCGAGCGGCAGGGACACGGCCACGTCGGGCTCCTCGTCACTGCCGACGGCGATCTCCAGCGAGCCGCCCCCGATGTCGAGGGCGAGGATGCGCCCGCTGGACCAGCCGAACCAGCGGCGCACGGCGAGGAAGGTCATGCGCGCCTCGTCCTCGCCGGACAGCACGGCGACCTCCAGCCCGGTGCGCGCGAGGATGAGGTCGAGCACCTCCTGGCCGTTGACGGCGCCGCGGATCGCCGAGGTCGCGAACGCCATGACCTCGGTCGCGCCCATGTCCTCCGCGAGCTGCTGGCCGCGCTCGACGAACTCCACCAGGGCCTTGACCGCTGCATCGTCCACGCGGCCGTCGGCGGTGATGTGCTCCGACAGGCGCAGCGGCATCTTCAGCTTCGACGCCGGGAGCGGGGCAGCACCGTGGTGGGCGTCCACCAGCAGCAGGTGGACGGTGTTGGAGCCGAGGTCGAGGACGCCGAGTCGCACAGGACGAAACTATCGGCAACGCACCGCCCGCGGCATCCGGCGGGCCATGTCACCGTCAGGACATAGGGTGACCAGCGTGCGAACGGTGACTCCATGCCCGAGGTAGCGCTCGGCTTCCCCCGCCAGTGGGTCGAGTTCGTCGATCCGGGCGACCCGGAGCAGCTCATCAAGGCTGACCTCACCTGGCTCACGTCGCGCTGGACCTGCATCTTCGGCCGTGGCTGCGGCGGCATCGACGCGCGTCGGCCCGACGCCGGGTGCTGCGTGCACGGCGCCCACTTCTCCGGCCGGGCCGACCGTCGTCGCGTGTCGGCCTGGGTCGATCGGCTGACACCCGAGCTGTGGCAGCGGTACCGGTCCGGTCAACGCAAGGGCTGGACCGAGAAGGAGGACGGCGCGACCAAGACCCGCGTGGTCAAGGGTGCCTGCATCTTCCACAACGACGCCGACTTCCCCGGCGGCTACGGCTGCGCCCTGCACCACCTGGCTGCCGCCGAGGGGGTCTCGTTCCTGGAGACCAAGCCCGAGGTGTGCTGGCAGCTGCCGATCCGCCGGTCCTACGAGCGGCGGACGTACGAGGACGGCACCGACCATCTCGTGGTGGTGATCGGCGAGTACCAGCGCCAGGACTGGGGGGCCGGGGGCCACGACTTCGCGTGGTACTGCTCCTCGAACACCGAGGCCCACGTCGGCGAGGAGGCGGTCTTCGAGTCCGGTCGCGCGGAGCTGATCGCGCTGCTCGGGGAGCCGGCCTACGAGGAGCTCGCCCGCCTGTGCCGCGCGCGGATGGTCCTGCTGCGCGAGGGCCGATCGCCGCTCGGCCTCGCCCCGCACCCCGCAGATCCGCCCGTCGCCGAGTCCGGCTCCTGACCACGCGCATGGCCAAGGCCGCTGCCGCTCCGCCCTTCCGCTGCACCGACTGCGGCTGGACCACCACCAAGTGGGTGGGTCGCTGCGGAGAGTGCCAGGCCTGGGGCACCGTCGAGGAGTCCGGCGCGGTGCGCGCGCGCACGACTCCCGCGTCGACCGCCACCACGCCGGCACAGCCCATCGGCGCCGTCGACGTCGCGACCGCACGCGCCGTCCCGACCGGCATCGGGGAGTTCGACCGCGTGCTCGGCGGCGGTATCGTGCCGGGCGCGGTGATCCTGCTCGCCGGCGAGCCGGGCGTGGGCAAGTCGACCCTGCTGCTGGAGACCGCCGCGACCTGGGCCCGCACCGGGCGGCGCGTGCTCTACGCCACAGGCGAGGAGTCCGCCGCGCAGGTGCGTCTGCGCGCCGAGCGCATCGACGCGGTCGCAGACGAGCTGTTCCTCGCTGCCGACACAGACCTCGCGACGATCCTCGGGCACATCGACGCTGTCGCACCGTCGCTCGTCGTGCTCGACTCGGTGCAGACCGTGGCCAGCAGCCAGGTCGAGGGTGCCGCCGGCGGCGTCACGCAGGTGCGTGAGGTCGCCGCATCGCTCATTGCGGTGGCCAAGTCCCGCGACGTGTCCGTCATCGTCGTCGGGCACGTCACCAAGGACGGCGCGGTTGCCGGCCCGCGCACCCTCGAGCACCTCGTCGACGTCGTCCTGCACTTCGAGGGCGATCGCCACGGCCCGCTCCGACTGGTGCGCGCGGTGAAGAACCGCTTCGGCGCCGCCGACGAGATCGGCTGCTTCGAGCTGGTCGACGACGGCATCGTCGGCCTGCCGGATCCGAGCGGGCTGTTCCTCGGTGACCGCGAGACGTCGACTCCGGGCACGTGCGTCACCGTCACGATGGAGGGCCGACGGCCCCTGCTGGCCGAGGTGCAGGCACTCGTAGCACCGAGTGCCACGCCGCAGCCACGACGCGTGACATCCGGGCTCGACAGCGCACGCGTCGCGATGATGCTCGGGGTCCTGGAGCGCCGCGCCGGGGTGCGCCTTGCCCAGCAGGACTGCTTCGCCGCGACCGTCGGCGGCGTGCGGCTCAGCGAGCCGGCGACCGACCTCGCCGTTGCCCTCGCGATCGCCGGCAGCGCCGCAGATCTCGCGCTCCCGAGCGACCTCGTCGCGCTGGGAGAGGTGGGGCTGGCCGGCGACGTACGCCCCATCACGTCGCAGGCGCGTCGGCTCGCCGAGGCCGCTCGCCTGGGCTTCACTGACGCGATCGTCCCGGCGCGCTCCCGCGGCACAGCGGGCCCCGACGGACTCCGCCTGCACGAGGTCGGCTCGCTCGGCGAGGCCCTCCGGGTGGCTCGCCGCCTTGCGGCGACGGTGGCGGCCGCTGGGGACGACTCGGGCTCGGCGCCCTTCTGACGTGGCCGGTCAGTCCTTGTTGCTGAGAGCGAAGGGCGTCTCGTCGCTCTTGACCTTGCCGTTGCGGCCCTGCACGTCGTAGCGCCCGGCCTTGGCCTTGGCGCCCTGCTCGTCCGGGCAGCCCTTCTGGGAGAGCCGGCCGTTCCACGCGATGCTCGAGGCGACCGTCTGGCCCGGCTCGATGAGCACGACCTTGGTCTTGTCACTCGCATTGCAGTCGTCACTGGACCAGACGTGGTAGCCACCGGAGGTGATCTCCAGCTCGTTCGCCTTGGGCCCGACGTCCCGGGTGCACGCCGTGGTGCCCGTGTTGGTGATCGCCAGGGTCAGCTTCGGCTCTGCGCCCACGCGGTAGGTCGACGAGTCGGTGGAGGCCTCGACCGTGATCGCGGAGTCGGGGCAGGGGCCGGGCTCGGCCGGCTCGACGGGCACGGCGAGTGCGGCCGATGCCTCGGTGCCGGGCAGTGCCGTCGCCGTGGTCGGCTCCGTCGGTGTGGCCTCGGACGACGTGGGCGCGCTCGACCCGCGGATCGCACCCAGGAGCCACCAGGCACCCACCACGACGGTGAGCGCGAGCACCACGATCGCCGCACGCCGCACCCAGTAGACGGACGCTGGCTCCGGCCCGCTCGGGTGCATGAAGGAGCTCACAGGACCACCGTAATGGCACCCCCGGCGGGGCCGTGGCACGATCCGGGCGTGGCAGAGGGCGGCCCCGGGCACGCGGACTCCCCCATCGTCGGGGCCGTCGTCGACTGGTTCGAGCAGGCCCGCCGGCCGCTGCCGTGGCGCTCCACCACCCCCTGGGGGGTGCTCGTGAGCGAGTTCATGCTGCAGCAGACGCCCGTGGACCGGGTCCTGCCCGTGTGGTCCGCATGGCTGGAGCGCTGGCCCACGGCCACGGACCTCGCGGCGGCCGGTCAGGCCGACGTCCTGCGTGCCTGGGGCCGGCTCGGGTACCCGCGCCGGGCCCGGCGGCTCCACGAGTGCGCCGCGATCATCCGCGACCGGCACGGCGGTGACGTGCCCGAAGATCCCGAGGACCTGCGGGCACTGCCAGGGGTCGGCGAGTACACGGCTGCCGCCGTCCGCGCCTTCGCGTTCGGGCGCCACGCCATCGTGCTCGACACCAACGTGCGCCGCGTCCTGGTGCGCGCACTCGCCGGCTCCGCCCAGCCGAGTGCCCACCTGACCCGCGCGGAGCGCGATGCCGCACAGCAGGCCTGGCCAACTGACGACGCTACGAGTGCGACGTGGTCCGCCGCGGTCATGGAGCTCGGGGCGCTGGTGTGCCGTTCCCGAGGCCCGGCCTGCGGCACCTGCCCTGTGTCGTCGCACTGCGCCTGGCTGGCCGCCGGGCGCCCGGGTGCTGCGGTGCCGGCACGCCGCCAGGCCCGGTACGAGGGGAGCGACCGGCAGGCGCGGGGCCGGGTCCTCGCCGTCCTGCGCGATGCACCCGGACCGGTGGCCGCGGCCGCGGTGCGGGCCGCCTGGCCTGTCGACGCCCAGCGCGAGCGCGCCCTGGCAGGCCTGGTCGACGACGGCCTGATCACGCGGCTGCCCCGCGGCCGCTATGCGCTCCGCGGCTGACTCACGTCGCGGTGCGGTTCTCCAGCGCCCGGCGATCGTCAGTCGACACCACGGTGCGCGTCCCGATCGGGCTGTCGAGGCGGACCGCTGCCCACTGCAGGTCACCCGCCATCGTCATCGGCTGACAGGACGTCGATCGGGATCGCGTGATCGAGGCCTCAACCTCGATCCGGTTCCCGCGCTCGTAGCCGACGGCCACGATCTCGTCACCCCGGCACAGACCCTCCCGGGGCGCCGTGACCGCGATCTCGATCACGTTCGTCGACGCGGTCTCCCGGAAAGCAACCGTGTTCAGCGGCACGGTCGACTGGCCAAGCGCGCGAAGCGGCCCCACGCCGCCGACGAAGCCGGCGAGTACGACGAGCAGGGCGAACGCGATCACGCCCAGCACGACCCAGGTGAGCCAGCGGGGCCATCCACGCCGCGGAAGGTCGAACTCCTCCAGCCCCGGGATCAGGGGACCCTGCTGCACGGAATCTCCCGACGCCCGGACCGTCTCGAGCCCGGGCTCAGGCGCCGATGTCGCTGTCGCTGGCTCCGGCCGGCTCGACCGGCGGGATGTCCGGCAGCTCGGTCTTCGGCGTCGCTGTGAAGGTGAACGCCTCCTCCGAACCCTCCGGAGCGACGTCGACGAGCACGATCGAGCCGTGCGCGAGGTCGCCGAAGAGCATCTTCTCCGCGAGCGGATCCTCGATGTCGCGCTGGATGGTGCGCCGCAGGGGACGGGCGCCGAGGGCGTTGTCATAGCCGCGCTCCGCCAGCAGCAGCTTTGCCGCAGACGTGAGCTCGATGCCCATGTCCTGCTCCTCAAGCCGCTTCTCCAGGCTCGCGATCATCAGGTCGACAATCTCGATGATCTCGTCCTGCGTGAGCTGGTGGAAGACGATGACGTCGTCGATGCGGTTGAGGAACTCCGGACGGAAGTGCTGCTTGAGCTCCTGCTGCACCTTCGCCTTCATCCGCTCGTAGGCGCCCTCGGAGTCCGCATCCGGGGCGAACCCGAGGGTCTGGCCCTTGGAGACGTCGCGGCTGCCGAGGTTGGTCGTCATGATGATGACGGTGTTCTTGAAGTCGACGACGCGACCCTGCGCATCCGTCAGGCGACCCTCCTCGAGGACCTGAAGGAGCGAGTTGAAGATGTCCGGGTGCGCCTTCTCGACCTCGTCGAAGAGGACGACGGAGAACGGCCTGCGGCGGACCTTCTCGGTCAGCTGGCCACCCTCCTCGTAGCCCACGTATCCGGGCGGGGAGCCGAAGAGGCGTGACGCGGTGTGGCGCTCGGAGAACTCGCTCATATCGAGGGCGATGAGTGCGTCCTCGTCACCGAACAGGAACTCGGCGAGCGTCTTGCTGAGCTCGGTCTTACCCACGCCGGAGGGCCCGGCGAAGATGAATGAGCCGGAAGGCCTCTTGGGATCCTTCAGACCCGCGCGCGTGCGCCGGATGGACTTCGACAGCGCCTTGATGGCCTGCTCCTGCCCGATCACGCGCTTGTGGAGCTCGGACTCCATGCGCAGCAGACGCGCGATGTCGTCCTCGGTGAGGTCGGACACCGGGATGCCGGTCATCAGCGCGAGGACCTCGCTGATCAGCTTCTCGTCGACCTCGGCGATGACATCGAGGTCGCCGGCCTTCCACTCGCGCTCGCGCTCGACCTTCTCCGCCAGCAGCTTCTTCTCCTGGTCGCGCAGCGCCGCGGCCTTCTCGAAGTCCTGCGCGTCGATCGCGGACTCCTTCTCGCGGCGGACGCCTGCGATGCGCTCGTCGAACTCGCGCAGGTCCGGCGGCGCGGTCATGCGACGGATGCGCAGGCGCGAGCCGGCCTCGTCGATGAGGTCGATGGCCTTGTCGGGCAGCTGGCGGTCGGAGATGTAGCGGTCGGAGAGCCGGGCGGCCGCCTCGAGAGCGCCGTCGGTGATCGACACCCGGTGGTGCGACTCGTAGCGGTCGCGCAGACCGCGCAGGATCTCGACGGTGTGGGGCACGTCGGGGGCCGCCACCTGGATCGGTGCGAAGCGCCGCTCGAGGGCGGCGTCCTTCTCGATGTGCTTGCGGTACTCGTCCAGCGTCGTCGCGCCGATGGTCTGGAGCTCACCGCGCGCGAGCATCGGCTTGAGGATGCTCGCCGCGTCGATGGCGCCCTCGGCCGCGCCGGCACCGACGAGGGTGTGCATCTCGTCGATGAACAGGATGATGTCGCCGCGCGTGCGGATCTCCTTGAGCACCTTCTTCAGCCGCTCCTCGAAGTCGCCGCGGTAGCGGCTGCCCGCGACCAGTGCGCCGAGGTCGAGCGTGTAGAGCTGCTTGTCCTTGAGCGTCTCGGGCACCTCGCCATTGACGATGTCCTGGGCGAGGCCCTCGACGACCGCCGTCTTGCCCACGCCGGGCTCGCCGATCAGCACCGGGTTGTTCTTGGTGCGACGCGACAGCACCTGCATCACGCGCTCGATCTCCTTCTCGCGCCCGATGACGGGATCGAGCTTGCCCTCACGGGCAGCGACCGTGAGGTTGCGGCCGAACTGGTCGAGGACGAGCGAGGTCGACGGCGTGCCCTCGGCAGGACCGCCGGACGTCGCGGGCTCCTTGCCCTGGTAGCCGCTCAGCAGCTGAATGACCTGCTGGCGGACGCGGTTGAGATCGGCGCCGAGCTTGACGAGGACCTGGGCGGCGACGCCCTCACCCTCGCGGATCAGGCCGAGCAGGATGTGCTCGGTGCCGATGTAGTTGTGGCCGAGCTGAAGGGCCTCGCGCAGCGACAGCTCGAGGACCTTCTTGGCGCGCGGGGTGAACGGGATGTGGCCACTGGGCGCCTGCTGCCCCTGGCCGATGATCTCCTCTACCTGCTGGCGTACGGCCTCCAGGGAGATGCCCAGGCTCTCGAGGGCCTTGGCGGCGACGCCCTCACCCTCGTGGATCAGGCCCAGCAGGATGTGCTCGGTGCCGATGTAGTTGTGGTTGAGCATGCGCGCTTCCTCCTGCGCAAGCACCACCACGCGTCGGGCTCGATCGGTGAATCTCTCGAACATCCCGTGAACTCCGTTCCGTCGCCGTGGACCAACCATAACCGGGTGAGGGGATGGTCCACCCTGTGCCAACCCTGCCGCAGTCCGCGATGTTCCGCCGCCCGGCGGTGCTCACTACGCCCAGCGCGAACAGGCGGGAGCCGCCCTGCGTCAGCCGACGACTCGGGCCCCGGCAGCGGGGCCGCGAGCCGTGCGGACGGTCCGGCACAGCCCCGTGCCCGAGAGGGCGGCGGCGAGGTCGAGCGCGTGGTCGTCGTCGCGGGCCAGGAACGCGCACGTCGGACCGCTGCCCGACACCAGCCCGCCGAGGGCCCCGAGATCGTCCCCCGCGTCCAGCAGCTGCCCGAGGGCCGGGCGCAGCGACACGGCCGCCGGCTGCAGGTCGTTGTGCAGCGCCTTGCCCAGGAGCACCGCATCTCCGGCGGCGAGCGCCTGCATGAGCAGGTCCGGGATGTAGGGCTGCGGGACGCGTCGGCCCTCCCGGAGCCGATCGCACTCGGCATAGACCGCCGGTGTCGACAGTCCCACCTCCGCGACCGCGAACACCCACATGAACGACCCACGGGTGAGCACCGGGGCGAGTCGCTCACCCCGGCCGGTGCCGATCGCCGTGCCACCCTGGAGGGCGAACGGGACGTCCGAGCCGAGCTTGGCCGCAAGCTCCGCGAGTTCGTCGCGACCCAGGCCGCCCTGCCACAGCGCATCGCACGCGACCAGTGCCGCCGCACCGTCGGCGCTCCCGCCGGCCATCCCGCCGGCCACCGGGATCGCCTTGTGCACGTGCATCTCGACGTCGGGTTCACGGCCGAGTCGCTCGGCGAGCAGCCTCGCCGCGCGGCTCGCGAGATTGGACCCGTCGGTCGGCAGCCCGTCGGCGCCCTCGCCGGTGACCGTGAGCCGCACCCCTGGCGAGGAGGAGGGCCGGACGACGACCTCGTCGCAGAGGTCCACGGCATGGAACACGGTCGCCAGCTCGTGGAAGCCGTCCGCACGCAGCGGCCCGACCGACAGGTGGAGGTTCACCTTGGCCGGGACGCGCACGGTGATGGACGTCGGCCTCACCCGCGAAGGCTAGTCCGCAGGATGCGCTGATGCGCGGGCGAGCGCGTCGGCCACCCGTGCGAAGTCCTCGATGCCAAGCTGCTCCCCACGCTCGCCGGGATCGATGCCGGCCTCGCGCAGGGCCCCCTCGGCCCGGGCCGGCGATCCGGCGAGCCCGGCGAGCGCCGACCTGAGGGTCTTGCGGCGCTGGGCGAAGGCAGCGTCGACGACTGAGAAGACCTCCTCCCGTGTCGATTCCGCGGGAGGCGGGTCCGTGCGCACGATCCGGACCAGGCCGGACTCCACGCGCGGCACCGGCCAGAAGACGGACGTGCCCACGTTGCCTGCGGACTCCACCGAGCCGTACCACCGGGCCTTGGCACTGGGCACCCCGTAGACCCGCGATCCCGGCGCCGCAGCGAGGCGGTCGGCCACCTCGCGCTGGACCATCACGAGCACCGTGGCGATGGACGGGAAGGTCGCCAGCAGGTGCAGCACGACGGGCACCGCGATGTTGTAGGGCAGGTTGGCTACGAGCGCAGTGGGCGTGGCCGGCAGGTGCGTCACCTCGAGTGCATCCGCGCACACGACCGTCAGCCGGTCCGCGAACTCGCCGGCGCGCTCGGTGACCGTGCGCGGGAGACGCTCGGCGAGGCGGGCGTCCACCTCGACCGCGATGACCTGGCGAGCGCACGGCAGCAGGGCGAGGGTCAGGCTGCCCAGACCGGGCCCCACCTCCAGCACGACGTCGTCGGCGTCGAGGCGCGCCGCCGAGGCGATGCGCGTGACCGTGTTCGGGTCCGTGACGAAGTTCTGCCCCCACCGCTTGGTCGGCCGCACCCCGAGCTCGTCGGCCAGGGCGCGGATGTCGCCTCCGCCGAGGAGGCTCACCATGGGCCGAAGGCCCGCTGCGCGTTGTCGTAGAGGAGTCCGCACAGGCGCGCCTCGTCGACGCCACGGCGGTCGGCCATCACGCGCACGGTGTGGGGCATCAGGTAGGACGCGTTGGCTCGGCCCCGATGGGGCACGGGTGTCAGGTAGGGCGCATCGGTCTCGACCAGGAGCAGGTGGTCCGGCGTCGCGTCGAGGGCCTCGCGCAGCCCCTCGTTCGCGGGGAAGGTCACCGGCCCCGCGAAGGACAGGTACCACCCGCGCTCGGCGCAGTAGCGTGCCATTGCGGCGTCACCGCTGAAGCAGTGGAAGACCACCCGCTCCGGCGGCCCCTGATCCTCGAGCAGGGCGATGACGTCGTCGTGCGAGTCGCGGTCGTGGATCACGAGCGCCTTGCCCAGGGAGTTCGCGAGGTCGATGTGGCGGCGGAACGAGTGGTGCTGCGCCCAGCGCAGGTCCTCGCCGGTGCGGTAGTAGTCCAGTCCGGTCTCCCCCACCGCGTGGACGACGTCGTCGCCGGCCATCTCCGCGATCTCGTCGATGGCCCGATCCAGACCGGCCAGGCCCTCGCGCTCGCCGATGCGGGCGGCGTCATTGGGGTGGACCGACACCCCGACGACGACGGACGGCCTTGTGCGCGCCATGGCGATCGACGCGCGCGCATAGTCGACGTCGCAGCCGATCTGCACGACCTTCGGCACGCCGACCTCGGCCGCCATGGCGAGCAGCTCGTCGGGATCGGGAGCGCTGTCGCCGTGCAGGTAGCGGTCGTGCAGGTTCAGGTGGGTGTGCGAGTCGATGACCGGGGCCGCGAGGGGCTCCGGTGCCGGCACGGGCCCGGTCGAGCTGCCAGCCCGGCCTGACGTCACTCGACCTCCTCGATGCGCGGGAAGAGGGCCTCGCCCTTCGTGACCCGGGTGCCGGGGGGCAGCTGCCCCCAGCGGGCGACGTCGGCGATGCGCTGGTCGGCAATCGGGCCGAGCTGCCCGCCCGCACCGAGCTGGTCCCACAGCTCGCCCATCGCCTTGGGCATGAGCGGGTTGTAGAGGACGGCGATCGCCCGCAGCGACTCGCACACAGTGGCGAGCACGACATCGAGCCGGCCCGCGTGCTGGTCGTCCTTGGCCAGCACCCACGGCTCCTGCTCGGTGACGTAGAGGTTCACGAGGTCGATGAACTCCTTCACGGCGACGATGCCGGTCGAGAAGTCGAGGTCGCAGAACGCGGGGTCGGCAACCTCGACCGTGCGCTCGAGCGCCGCGATGATGCGGTGCTCGGCATCGGTGAGATCGTGCGCTGCGGGCAGCGAGCCGTCGCGGTAGCGGACGACCATCGCGGTCGCACGCGATGCGAGGTTGCCTAGGCCGTTGGCGAGCTCGGCGGTGTAGCGGGCGTGCATGTCCTCCCACGAGAACGAGCCGTCCTGGCCGAAGGCGATGGCGCGCAGGAAGTAGTAGCGGAAGGCGTCGGAGCCGAAGGTGCCGATGATCTGCTCCGGCGCGATGCCGGTCAGCTTGGACTTCGACATCTTCTCCCCGCCGACCAGCAGCCAGCCGTGGGCGAACACCCTCCGGGGGGGCTCCAGGCCCGCGGCCATCAGCATGGCCGGCCAGTAGACCGCGTGGAACCGCAGGATGTCCTTGCCGACGAGGTTGACATCGGGCGGCCACACGCTCGCGAAGAGCTCGGCGTCGCGCGTGCCGGGCTCGGCGCCGTAGCCGACCGCGGTGGCGTAGTTCAGGAGCGCGTCGAACCACACGTAGGTGACCTGGGCCGGATCCCACGACAGCGGGATCCCCCACGCGACGCTCGACCGCGACATGGAGATGTCCACCAGGCCCTGCCGGATGAAGGAGACGACCTCGTTGTACGCGCTGCGCGGCTGGACGGCGTCCGGGTGCTCCTCGTAGTGGGCGAGTAGGCGGTCGCTGAAGGCGCTGAGCCGGAAGAACCAGTTGGTCTCCTGCAGCTCCTCCGCCGGCCTGCCGTGCACCGGGCATACGAGCTGGCCCTCGAACTCCCCCGATCCCTCGACGAGGTCGCCGGAGAGCTTGAACTCCTCGCACCCCACGCAGTACGGACCGACGTACTCGGCGGAGTAGACGTAGCCGTTGTCGCGGACGACCTCCCAGAAGCGCTGGACGCGCTCGCGGTGCCGGGGCTCGGTCGTGCGGATGAAGTCGTCGTTCGCGGCGTCGATCGTCTCCAGCACCGGTCGCCAGGCCTGCGAGACCAGCCGGTCGACCCAGTCCTGGGGCGCTACCCCGGCGGCATCCGCGGCCCGCTGCACCTTGGTGCCGTGCTCGTCGACTCCCGTCAGGAACCAGACGTCCTCGCCGCGCTGGCGGCGCCAGCGGGTCGCGACGTCGCCCGCGGTCGTGGTGTACGCGTGGCCGATGTGGGGCGCATCGTTGACGTAGTAGATCGGCGTCGTGAGGTAGAACGCCTTGGGATCGGCCATGCCGCGATCCTACTTTCGCGACGCACTCCCCCGGATGACCGCGTCGTACACCTCGCGCTTCGGGACCCCGGCCACCCGTGCCACGTCGGCGATGGCGTCCTTGCGCGACAGGCCGGAGTCCTCGCGTGAGAGCACTGCGTCCACCCAGTCCTCGGGACCCTCGAGCGACTGCACCCTGCGCAGGTCCTCTCGCGACGCGCCCGCGACGACGACCGTGATCTCGCCGCGCACGCCATCCGCCGCCCAGGCCGCGAGCTCGCGCAGCGTGCCGCGACGCACTTCCTCGTAGGTCTTGGTGAGCTCGCGGCAGACGGCCCCGCGCCGATCCGGCCCCAGGCCGCTCGCCATGGCCTCGAGCAGGGCCGCCAGCCGATGCGGGGCCTCGAACAGCACCATCGTGCGCTGCTCGGCGGCGAGGTCGGCGATCCGCGCCGCCCGCTCACCGGCCTTGCGCGGCAGGAATCCCTCGAAGCAGAACCTGTCGACGGGCAGCCCCGAGATGGCCAGCGCGGTGAGCACGGCGCTCGGCCCGGGGATGACGCTGACGTGAACGCCCTGCTCGATGGCCAGCGCGACCACGCGGTAGCCGGGGTCGCTCACGACCGGCATCCCGGCGTCGGTGACCACGACGACAGTTGCGCCAGCGCGGGCCCGCTCGACCAGCTGCTCGGCGCGCTCCGCCTCGACCGCGTCGTAGTACGACACGACGCGACCGGTCAGGTCGACGCTCAGGTCCGCGGCGAGGCGATGCAGGCGACGGGTGTCCTCGGCCGCGATGACATCGGCGGTGGCGAGGGCTGTGACGAGTCTCGGCGACGCGTCGCCTCGGTTGCCGAGCGGGGTCGCGGCAAGGACGATCCGGCCGCCGCCCTGCCCGCCGTCGCCCACGCGGCCATCCTGTCAGCGCCCCTACGATGAGCCGGTGAGCGCCACCGCGTCGGCTGCCCCAGTGCCCGCCCGCCGCGACCTGGCCTCCCTGCCGGATCGGCTGGCACCGCCGATGCCGTCCCACGGACTGATCGGCTGGATCGGACCCGTCGTCGCCATGCTGATCGGCGGCATCCTGCGGTTCGTCGAGCTCGGTCGCCCCCACGCGGTGATGTTCGACGAGACCTACTACCCCAAGGACGCGCTCTCGCTGCTGCGCTTCGGCGTGGAGGTCAAGACGGTCGAGGGCGCGGACGACATCCTGCTGTCGTCCGACGGCAACTGGCAGACGGTGAATGTGTTCACCACCGAGCCCGCCTTCGTGGTCCATCCCCCCGTCGGCAAGTGGATGATCGCCGCCGGCGAGTGGCTCTTCGGTGCCACCCCCTTCGGCTGGAGGTTCACGGTCGCCCTGCTCGGGACGCTGTCGATCCTGCTCGTCGCCCGTATCGTGCGGCGGCTCACGCGCTCCGACCTGATCGGCACCATCGCCGGGCTGCTGCTGGCCGTGGAGGGCATGCACCTGGTGCTGAGCCGCACCGGCCTGCTCGATCTCGTCCTCGCCTTCTGGGTGATCGTCGCCTTTGGGCTCCTGCTCATCGACAGAGACAGCATGCGCACTCGACTCGCACGCGCAGTGCGCACCGACGGCATCGCAGGCATGGCCACGCAGTGGGGCCCGCGACTCGGCCTGCGCCCGTGGCGCTGGGCCGCGGCGGCAGCGCTCGGGCTCGCTGTCGCGACCAAGTGGTCCGGCCTGTGGTTCCTCGCCTTCCTCATGGTCATGTCAGTGGTGTGGGACGTCGGCGCCCGGCGGATGGTCGGCGTGCAGCAGCCATGGCGTGCCACGTTCGTGCGCGATGCCCTCCCGGCTGCCGCGGCCACCCTCGCCATCGTCGCCGTGCTGTACGTGGCGTCCTGGTGGGGCTGGTTCACGTCCGACCTCGGATATGCGCGCAACTGGGCGGCCGACCAGCCACCCTCGATGGTGCCGGATGCCCTCCGCTCGCTGCTGCACTACCACTCCGAGGCGTGGAACTTCCATGTCGGCCTGACCACCGAGCACTCGTACTCGAGCAATCCGCTCTCGTGGCCGTTCCAGTCGCGGCCGACGTCGTTCTTCTACGACGGGTTCGACGGCGGTGGCGGGGACTGCGGCGCGGCCTCGTGTGCCTCCGCCGTCACCGCCCTCGGCAACCCGATCATCTGGTGGTTCGGCATCCTCGCCGTCCTCTACCAGGGTTGGCGTTGGCTCGCGGGTCGCGACTGGCGGTCCGGTGCCGTGCTGGTCGGCATCGCCGCTGGATGGCTGCCGTGGCTGCTGTACCTCGATCGCACGATCTTCACCTTCTACACGGTGGTGGTCTCACCGTTCATGGTCATGGCAGTGGCCATGACGCTCGGGGCGATGCTCGGGCCCCCCGATGCCCCGCCACGACGACGTCGCGACGGGGCCATCGCGGTCGGCGTGCTCATGGTGCTGATGATCGCGGCGGCCTGGTGGTTCTACCCGATCTGGACCGGCGAGGTGATCCCGTACGACGCGTGGCGCCTGCGGATGTGGTTCCCGTCCTGGATCTGAGAAGGCCCCGCTCCCGCTCACGGCACCACGCAGGCGGTCGCCTCTTGAAGATGGAGGTGGAGGAGCTCTTGACCAGGATCAGTGTGTTCGTGAGGCCCGTGACTGACGGGGGGGGTTCCCGTGAAGGAGCCCGTGCAATCGATCTGCTGGCCCGATGCTAGGCACTGCAGTGGGCACGATCTGGGCGCCCGGAGCACTCGTGCCCACAGCAGTGGCGGTGTAGGTCGTGGTGCAGTGGCCGTCATCGTCGTTGGTCGAGGGCGAGGTGCCGAGGATCGGTGATGAGGGTCAACTCACGTTCGTGCGCTGTGTGCGTCAGGTGTGGCGCTTGGATGGGGCGCGCCGCAGGCGCGTGGCGAGGGTGTTGCCGAGGCGTTTGACCGCAACGGAGGCGAAGCCGCCGACGAAGCGCACGCCGCTGTCAAAGGTCAGGACGTACTTGGGCACCTCACTCCCATCGGGCAGCGGGATGACGCCGCCGTAGAGAAGCGTGGGGTGACCGTGCTCGTAGAGCCGGTAGATCTTCTCGTGAACGGTCGAAATGACCAACGGGCGACGACTATCTGGCACGCAGTGCGAGACGCTCATGAGCCAGATGAGCGTCCCTGCCGGCTCGCCACCCACCTCGGGGATCATCCAGAGGCACATGACCTCGTAGGGACGTCGACCCGCGAAGCGGCGTCGGATCGCGTCCACGTCGTCCTGGGGTAACTACTCGAGAGCTCGCAGATTGTCGGTCTCGTTGATGAGGAAGCCGCCGATCATCACCTCGTTGCGGAAGCAGCCGTATACCTCCGACGCCCGGAGATACTCCATCGGCGTGGGGAATCCGCCATTTGACTCCTGCGCGACGGCGAAGGCGCGCAGCGAGTTATCGCTGGTGAGACGACGTCTCTGGATCAGGTGGGCGCCTAGTCCGCCTCTCCGTCCGCTCCCTGGGGCAAGCCGTCAACGACATCGATGATGCCGTTGGATGCGGCGACATCCATGTCGATGACCGTGGTGGTTCTGTCATAGCCGTCCTTGATGCTGACCGTGTCGCCATCAACAAGGACGGTCCATTCCTCACCAGACAGGTTCCTGACCTTCTGGCCGTTGAGGGTCTTCAACTCAGCGGCTGAGATCGTGCCCGGCACTACGAGATAGAGCATCATGTCTGTGAGCAGCTCAGGGTCAGCGATCAGGATCTTCACGACTTCATCCAGCGGAACGCCTAGCTCCGCGGCGGTGGCCTCGAGGGCATCATCCGTGGGGGCGAACACGGTGTACTCACCAGGAGCCGAAAGAGTCTCCACGAGCCCGGTAGCTGTAAGCAGTTCAGTCAGCACGGTGAAGCTGCCGGCAGCGGCGAGATTCTCCATGATGGTGCTGCCTGCTACCCCATCAAAGGTGTCGTTGTACGGGGTGTAGTCCTTGGCTGAGGGCTGCGCCGACGTCTCACTACCGTCGAGACCGATGATCGCCCCGTCAAGCACTCGATCCACGCTGTGGATCACACCGTTGGATGCAGGGGCGTCGACATCGACAACGTTCGCGACCATGCCAAAGCCATCCTCGATGCCGACGGTATTCCCATCAACGAGGACCGTCCATCCTTCACCCGACAGGGTCGTGACCTTCTGGCCGTCGAGGGTGACCACTTCAGCCGCGGGAATACTGCCCGGCACGACGTGGTAGAGCAGCATGTCGGTCAGCAGTTCGGGATCCGCGATGAGGTCCTCGAGGTGGTCATCTAGAGGAACGCCCAACTGGCTGGCTCGTGCCTCCCAGGCCTGGTCCGTGGGGGCGAACACGGTGAACGGACCTGGACCCGACAAAGCCTCCTCGAGCCCTGCAGCTGTCAGCAGCTCAGTCAGAATCGTGAAGCTGCCAGCGGAGACCAGGGCATCGACGACGGTTCCGGATTCCTGCTCAGCGATGCCGGTGGCTGCGTCCGTGGGAGTGGCTTCTGCGGTGGTGGCTGCGGTCGGCGCCGACTCGTCAGTGCTGCTGCACGCAACGGTGGTGAACAACAAGGTTGAGGCGACGAGCGCCACGCCAGCAGCTCGGATGGATAGCTTCACTTCTGACCTCCAGAGGCTCAGATACTCGAGGGCTCTCGAGGTTGGGCGCGTGAATCAGGAATCGCTCCTTCGCCCGCGGAATCTCCCTGTTTGATCATACGCGGAGCAATGCCGCTGGGTACCCGGTCAGCGGATCCGATGTCGGTTGATGATGCACGCACGATTGGACAGTCGCACGCCGCCCGTTAGCCCACAACCCCGTTTCTCCCGCGACGCGGGACAACTGAGCCAAACAGCCCCGAAATCGGGCCCCCACGCTCGTTTCTCCCGCGACGCGGGACAAACGAACTAAACCGGTGGAAAAGCAGGGTGCGAAGGTGAGTTCTCCCGCGTCGCGGGACAAACGAGAAAAGAGTGGAGCTGAGGGGACTCGAACCCCTGACCCCCTCGTTGCGAACGAGGTGCGCTACCAGCTGCGCTACAGCCCCAATGCGTAGCGAAGGGTAGCAAGGCCGTCACGGACGGCTGCGAGGGCTAGCTGTTCGCTGCGCGGCGCTCGTCGTAGGCGACCACGGGGATCTCGGCAGTGTCCGCGGCATGGTCGACGTCCTCGGCCGCGGGTGCGACCTGCGCTCGCGTGCGCATGGCCCGGGCCGTGTCGACCATGGCCTGGCCGGTCCACTCTCCCGGATGCGCGCGGTCGATCTCGCGCGGCACGGCCGAGGCACGCGGGGCATTGACGTAGGTCGGGAGCGTGGTCGGCACCGCCTCCCACGCGTCGTCGTCGTCCCAGGCGCTCCAGGACTCCCAGTCGTCGTCCGCCTGCACAGCGGGCTCCTCGCGGACGACGTCGCGCCGCGCCGCGGGCGCCGACCGACGGGCCGCAGGCGCAGACCGGGCCGAGGCGGTCATCGCCGTTGCGAGGACGAACGCGACGACCGGGATCGCAGCCATGATCGGGACCCAGCGGGGCAGCGCCCCGAGGACGGCCAGCACCAGGGATCCGAACAGCACCAGGGTGAGCGAGCCGAGGATGACGGTGCGACGCATCGCGGCCGATCGGCGCACGAGCTCGCGCTCGTACTCGCGGTCCAGGCCGTCGATCTCCCGGACATCCCGGCCCGAGGGCGTGTAGGGGTAGCGATCGTCCATGCGGTACTCCGAACGCATGTGGGACGAGGAGCCGCCTCCTCGATGCATCGAGGGATCATCGGCAGCGAGGTCGGGCCCACCGGCGGCGGCAGGCGTCAGGTTGCCGCGTCCGCCGAGGGTCCTCATGGCCGAGGAGAAGCGCGCGGTGGAGCGGACCTCGCTGATCTGGTCGTGTCGCTTGAGCCAGATCGGGATCAGGACGGCTGCCCATAAGGCGATGATCACCACGTAGATGACACCCGTCACAGCAGGAACGCTATGACCGCCAAGGGGAAACGCCGGGGATGCGGAAGGTGAACGCTCCCGGCGTGTCGCCGATTGCTACTGCTCGCCTGCCGCGCTGTCCGTGCGCGGTGCGCCACGCGACGCCTCGAGGTGCGCGAGCACGCCGCCGGGGAAGTCGCCGGAGAGGACGACGAACGTCAGGTGATCGCGCCACTCCCCGTCGATGTGCAGGAACGACATCCGCTCGCCCTCCAGGCGCAGGCCGAGCTTCTCGACGACGCGGAGGGAGGCGGCGTTCTCGGGCCGGATGTTGATCTCGATGCGGTGCAGGCGGACCGCGTTGAGGCAGTGGTCCAGCGCCATCGCGACGGCCGTAGGCATGATGCCGCGGCCCGCGTGCTCTCGATCGATCCAGTAGCCGATGTAGCCCGAGCGCAGCGACCCACCCGTCATGCCGCCGACGGTCACCTGCCCGATGAGCTCGCCGCGGTAGGTCAGCACCCACGGCAGGGTGCGGCCCTCGCGGGCCTCACTCCGCAGGCGGCGCACCATCATCCCGAACGACGTCATCACGGTGCCCTCGTCGAGGGCCTCAGGCGGCAGGGTCGCCTCCCACGGCTTGAGCCACTCGATATTGCGCTGGCGGACATCCCGCCATCGCCGGGCGTCCAGATGGCGAAGGGGTCGAAGGCCCACGTCGCCGTGCGCGAGTGTCGCGGGCCAGGCCCTGGTCACAGCCGCCCGACGAAGTCCGCGAGCCATGACCTCAGTTCGGGGCCGAGGTCCTCGCGCTCGACGGCGAGGGTGATGACGGCCTGCAGGTAGGACAGCCGGTCGCCGGTGTCGTACCGCCGGCCGGAGAACACGTAGCCGTGCACGCCGCCGCCCTCGGACGCGGGGCGCGCGGCGAGCACGCGCAGGGCATCGGTGAGCTGGATCTCCCCGCCACGGCCCGGTGGCGTCGTGCGCAGCACGTCGAAGACCGCCGGATCGAGCACGTAGCGCCCGATCACTGCGTACTCACTCGGCGCCTCGTCGACATCGGGCTTCTCGATCAGGTCGGTCACCACGACGACGTCCTCCCGCGACGTCGCGGCGACCGCGGGGCACCCATAGAGCGAGATCGTCTCGCGCGGGACCTGCATCAGGCAGATCACCGATCCCCCGTGCTCGGCCCGCACCGCGAGCATCTCCTGCAGGACCGGATCCCGCGGGTCGATGAGGTCGTCGCCGAGCAGCACCGCGAAGGGCTCGGAGCCCACATGGCTCTCGGCCATCAGGACTGCATGCCCGAGGCCGAGCGGATCCCCCTGCCGCACGTAGTGGATCCTGCCCAGGCTGCTCGACGCGGTCACGGCGGCGAGCCGCGAGGAGTCGTCCTTGGCGGCGAGGACCTGCTCGAGCTCGAGGTTGCGGTCGAAGTGGTCCTCGAGCGGGCGCTTGCTGCGGCCGGTGATGAACAGCACGTCGTCCAGGCCGGCCGCCACGGCCTCCTCCACCACGTACTGGATGGCAGGCTTGTCGACGACGGGCAGCATCTCCTTGGGGGTGGCTTTGGTGGCCGGCAGGAAGCGCGTGCCCAGGCCCGCGGCCGGGATCACGGCCTTGCGGACGACGTCGTCGGATGCCACGCCCCGACCCTAGGGGATGAAGGGTGCCCCTCGGCGGCCCAGTGTCGGGCACCATGATGACCGTGTCAGCACAGGACCCGCCGCCGGACTCCCGCGGCGCCGCGCGCGACCCGGGTGGTGCTGCTGCGCAGAAGGAGGAGCTCCGGCAGCGCATCCGCCGGTCGCGTGCCGCCCGCACCCCCGAGCAGCGCGGGGCCGACGCGCAGGGCCTGGCCGAGCATGCGACCTACCTGATGCGCAGCCTCGGCGAGGCCAAGCCGCTGCTGATGGCCTGCTACCTCGCCAAGGACGTCGAGCCGGGGACCGACCCCCTCATCGCGCGTGCCCATGGCGACCACGCCGCCGTGTGGGTGCCCCGCGTGCGCGGTGACGACCTCGAGTGGGTCGCCTACCGTCCGGGCACGCCCGTGGCCATCGGGCGGTTCGGGGTGCGCGAGCCCGAGGGACACGCCATCCGGCCTGCCGACCTGCTCGGCCTGGACCTGCTGCTCGTTCCCGGCATGGCTGTCGATCCCGCCGGCCGCAGGCTCGGGCAGGGCGGCGGCTTCTACGACCGCCTGCTGGCGACCCTGCCCCGCAACGACGAAGGCGGCCCCCTCGTGGTAGTCGTCCTGCACGACGACGAGCTGGTCGATCACGTGCCGACCGACGACTGGGACCGCCGCGTCGACGTGGCCCTGACCCCGTCCGGACTGCACGACCTCGGCTGAGCCGCTCGCACCTAACGGTCCAGCGTCAGCCGACCAGCGCGGCGGCCAGCCGCCACGCGATCCAGAACGCGGCGATGCACGCCGCAGGGATGGCGACGATCGCCACCCAGGACATCGGCGCATCGACGCGGCGCAGCCGGTCGGCCTCCCAGGCGAGCCCGGAGAACGTGGTCAGGGCTCCGCAGAAGCCCACGAGCAGGAGGACGCGGAGGCCCCCGGTGGTCGCGATCACGACGATCCCGGCGATCGCGCTGCCGACGGCATTGACCACCAGCAGCCCCCACGGGAAGGCGCGCCTGCCTCGCGTGCGCTTGCCGACCCAGCGTTCGAGCAGGTAGCGCAGCGGTGCGCCGACGGCACCCCCGATCGCCACGGCGAGGAGCAGCGTCATCGCGGCTCCAGGACCACACCCGCGCGCGCACCGAGCCGCACCGCGACGAGCCCGGCGGCCAGCGTCACCCCGACGTATCCGAGGGCCAGGGGCGCCTGCCCGCTGTCGAGAAGCGCAACCGTCTCCCCCGCAAGGGCCGACACAGTGGTGAACCCGCCGAGCACGCCGGTGATGACCAGGGGTCGGACCCAGGCGGGCGCCGAGCGGAGTCGGGCCGACCCGGCCAGCACCCCGATCGCCAGCGCGCCCACCACGTTGACCGTCAGCGTGCCCCAGGGCCAGCCCGCAGGGGAGGCCGGGAGCAGTGCCTCGACCGCCCACCGGGCCATCGAGCCGAGGGCACCGCCGAGGGCGATGGCAAGGAGGACAGGCACAGCAGCCCAGTAAAGCGGATTGGACGACTCGCCCTTCTCGGTGCACACTTAGCACTCAGTTGTCCCGAGTGCCAGATCAGGTTCCCGACGGAGGCCCGGTGCCCACCTACGAGTACGCCTGCTCGACCTGCGACCAGACCCACGAGGTCCAGCAGAGCATGAGCGATCCCACGCTGACGACCTGCCCGGTGTGCGGCCAGGACACCGTGCGCAAGCTGTTCTCCGGCGTGGGCGTGCACTTCAAGGGCTCGGGGTTCTACCGGACGGACTCCCGTTCGTCGACCGGCTCGTCGGACTCCTCGGGCTCGTCGTCGTCCACGTCGACATCGACGTCGACCTCGGGCTCGTCGACGTCGACGTCGACCTCGGGCTCGTCGACCTCGGGCTCATCGGGCTCATCGGGCTCGTCATCCTCGGGATCCTCCAGCGCACCGGCGGCATCCAGCGCGTCCTGAGCACGGGCGCGGCGACCCGGCGCCCCACCCCCGGCCTGTGGACAGCCGTTCGACGCGTGGCCGCCACTGACCTAGCGTCACCCGTGTGCCTCGCCTGCCCTCACTGCGACGCCGACTGGCCCGGCACCGGCGCGCCATCGCCGCCATCCTCGCCGCGGCGGCGACCGGCTGTGCGCTTCTGGCGCTGCGACCCGACACCGCGAGCATGCAGCCATCGTCGGCACCGCCTGTGGGCGCCACGTCCTCGAGCTCGGTCCGCGAAGGGGAGCGCACGGTGCCGATCGAGGTTGCCAGCCCGGCGATCGCGGCATCCGTCGTGACCGGCGACCTCGTCGACCTCATCGGCTTCGACGCCGACGGCCGAGCACGGTCGCTGGCCGAGCGGGCACGCATCATCGAGCCGGCCCGCGGCTCATCCGCCCTCGGCGCCAGCACTGCCGTCCTTCTAGTCGCGGTCCCCGAGGCCGACGCGATGGCCGTGGCCGCCGCAGCAGCGCAGGCACCGCTCGCCCTGCTGATCCACCCGCGCGCAGACCGGTAGATTCGAGCCGGTCCGCGGCCGGATGGCCCTCCATGCGAAGGAAACGCAGATGCTCAAGGGATTCCGCGATTTCGTCCTGCGCGGCAACGTCGTCGACCTCTCCGTCGCGTTCGTCGCCGGTGCCGCATTCACCGCCCTCGTCGGCGCCTTCTCGGCGTCGCTCATCGAGCCGGTCGTCGGCATCTTCCTCGGCGGGGGGATCGAGGCGGGCACCCTGCAGATCAACGGCCAGGTCATCGACTTCACCGCGCTCATCAACGCGGTCATCACCTTCCTGATCACGATGACGGTCCTGTACTTCGTCTTCGTCGCGCCGATGAACGCGTACCGTCGACGCACCGGGTCCGGTGGCGACATCGACGTGACGCCGGCCGACATCGCACTACTGAAGGAGATTCGCGACCTGCTCAAGGAGCAGCAGGGCCGGTCGTAGCCGCGCCCCTCAGGGAGCGCGCGCCGCTCAGCGACCGTGGTGCGGGGGCACCTCGGCGAGCAGCCGCGCATCGGAGCTGCCGAAGCCGCCGAGCTCGTCCGTCGTGATGTCGGCGAGCAGGGGCTCGGACTCGGCTGACATCGACGGCGGCGTCGAGCCGAGTTCCGTCAGGGCCGCGGAGATACTGCGGCCGAGCGCCTGGAGGTCCTCGCGGGTCGAGACGAACGAGGGCGAGAGCTGCATGCCGCCGTCGGCCAGCATCCGCGTGATGACTCCGTGGCCGCGGAGCGCAGCCACCAGGCGCAGCATGGTCGTGGGGTCCTCGGCCATCACGTCGTCCTGCAGCGCCACGGCGGCGAGCAGGCCCACGCCCGAGCGCACGTCCTTCACCCACGAGTGGCCGCGCAGGTCGACGAGGGCGGCACTGAAGGGCAGCGCGAGGTCCGCGACCTGGGCGACCAGCTGCTCGCGCTCGAGGATGTCGAGGTTGGCCATCGCCGCGGCGGCGGCACCCGTGTGCCCGGAGTACGTGTAGCCGTGCCGCCAGACGCGCCCGGACTCACGCCAGAACGGAGCACTGACCGTGGCGCCCACGAGCACCGCACCCATCGGCACGTAGCCCGAGGTCAGGCCCTTGGCCGTCAGCACGAGATCGGGGTCCAGGCCCTCGGACGCAAACCAGCGCCCGGTGCGGCCGAAGCCGGTGATGACCTCGTCGGCGACGAAGAGCACCCCGCGCTCGCGGCAGATCTCGCGCACGGCGGTGAGGTAGCCGGGGGGCGGGGCATAGACGCCACCGGCGCCGATGACCGGCTCGCAGAAGAAGGCCGCCACGCGATCGGCGCCGAGCTCGTCGATCCGCGCAGCGAGGGCATCGGCATCATCCCAGGGCACGTTGACGATCCCCGGCTCGAGCTCCCCGTACCCGTTGCGGTTGGCAGGGATGCCGCCCATCGAGGTGCCGGCGAGGTGCATGCCGTGGTACGAGCGGTCACGTGTGATGAACATGTCGCGCTGCGCATGGCCCATGACCTGCCAGTAGTGGCGGATGAGCTTGAAGGCGGTGTCGACGCTGTCGCTGCCGCCGCTCGTGAAGAAGACCTTGGCGTCGGCCATGGGCGCGATGCCGGCGAGCCGGTCGGCGAGGTCCAGCGTGGGGCGCGTCGCGAGGTCGCCGAACGACGAGTAGCTCGCGATGGAGGTCAGCTGGCGGGCGACGGCCTCGGCGATCTCCCCCCGGCCGTGACCGACGTTGCAGAACCACAGGCCGGCCGTGGCGTCGAAGTACCGGCGGCCCTGCTCGTCGGTGACATATGCGCCCGATCCCGAGGCCAGGACGAGGTCGTTGCCGGCGACCACGGACATGTCGGCGAACGGGTGCCAGAAGGCCGATGCGTGCTGCGTCATGGGCGAACTGTAGACCCAGAACTGCGGCCCGCACCCGCTCCCCGGCCGACCCCGGTAGCGTCCCGTCCATGGCGGGACGCGCGATCTGCTTCGGGGCGACCGGGTTCACCGGCCGCCTCGTGGCCGAGGCGATGGTGCGGGCGGGCATGGCCCCTGTGCTGGCCGGCCGGTCGGCCGAGGCCCTTGCTGACCTCACCGGTGAGCTGGCCGGACTCGGCCCGGTCGACCGACCGCCGACGTGGCAGGTGGCCGACGCCTCCGAACCCGCGTCGGTGGCCGCGCTGGTCACCTCGCCCGATGACGTGCTGGTCTCCACGGTCGGGCCGTTCCTGCGGTGGGGGCGCCCCGCCGTCGATGCAGCCGTGGCGGCCGGGTGCGGGTACGTCGACTCGACCGGGGAGCCGCCGTTCATCCGGCAGGTCTTCGAGGAGGACGGCCCACGCGCGGAGCGCACCGGGGCACGGCTCCTGACCGCCTTCGGCTACGACTACGTGCCCGGCAACCTCGCCGGGGCCCTGGCGATCGAGCAGGCCCGCGCGGATGGCCGGGCCCCGGCTGTCGTCGAGGTCGGCTACTTCGTGCGCGGTCCGATGGCCATGAGCAGCGGCACGCGCGCCAGCATCGCCGGGGTGATGGACGCTCCCCCCTTCGCCCTGCGCAACGGTGTGCTCGCCCGCACCCGCGGGGACGTCCTGGAGTTCGAGGCCGAGGGCCGCACCTGGCAGGCGATGCCGGTCGGTGCGACCGAGCACTTCACCATGCCGCGCATCGACCCTGACGTTCGGGACGTGAGCGTCGGCCTGGGCTGGGCGGGCAAGTGGACCACCGTTGCGCACGGCGCGACTGGCGCACTCGCCGCGGGCGCGTCGCTGCCCGGCGTCGGGTCCGCCGTCAAGGCCGGCGTCCGCAAGATCACCGGCGACGAGACCGGCATCGGCCCGAGCCCTGCGGAGCGGGCCGGGTCCAGCACGCTCGTCCTTGCCCGCACGCGCGATGCGGTGGGCCGCGAGCTGAGCGCCGTCGTGGTGGAGGGCCCGAGCCCGTACGACCTCACCGCCGAGCTCATCGCCTGGGGCGCGGCCATGCTGCTGACCGGTCGCGCACGCGCGGTGGGCGCGCTCGGCCCGGTCGATGCGTTCGGCCTGCCCGAGTTCGTCGAGGGGTGCCGGCAGATGGGACTGGTGCGTGTCGGCTAGCACGAGGCTCGCACGGGAGGTCCTCGACGAGCCCCCGCTGCTCGAGCGGCTCGAGCTCCTCGAGGTCCTCGACGAGCCCCAGTGGCGCGAGCGCGAGCGTGCACACGCGGAGCGGACGCAGGCCTGGGTGGCCCCTCGACTGGCGCGTCGTGAGCGCGGCCAGGCGCACCCGGTCGACGACTTCCTGTTCGACTACTACCCCTACTCCACGTCCCGCCTCACCACCTGGCATCCCGGCCTGGGCGTGGAGGTGCGCGGCCGCGTCGAGCGCTTCGCCGAGCATCCCGCCTACTCCCGGACCGCCGACGGCGCACTCGCCGATCCCCGACGGGCGACCTTCCACCGCTCCCGCCTTGACCTCGCCGTGAGCATTCTCGAGTCGACGGCGACGAGGGCACCGCAGCTCGGCTGCTTCGGCATGCACGAGTGGGCGATGGTCTACGGACTCGACCAGGACCAGGTCCGCCACGCCGGCCTGCCCCTGCGCCTGGGCCCGGCCGACATCGCCGACGCGGTCCATGAGGTCGGCCTGCGCTGCACCCATATCGACGCCTTCCGGTTCTTCACACCTCAGGCGGTTCCGCTCAACTCCCTCGAGCCGACGAGAAGTACGCAGCCTGACCTCGAGCAGCCGGGCTGCCTGCACGCGACGATGGACCTCTACAAGTACGCCCAGTGGTTCCACCCGTATGTCGCCAGTGAGCTCGCTGCCGACTGCTTCGCCCTGGCGCGGGACGCACGAGCCCTCGACATGCAGGCCTCCCCCTACGACTGCTCGTCCCTCAGCCTCGAACCGGTCCGGGTGGAGACGGCGGACGGACGCGTGGAGTATGCGCGCCGCCAGCGGGAGCTGATGGGCCGTGCGGCTCCCCTGCGCGGTCGGCTGATCGAGACCCTCCTGCGCCTGAGGGCCCGGCTCGACGACACGCGCTCCGTCGAGGGCCTGCACGGGGCGCCGGATTTCGGCACGATGTCCCCGTGACCGAGCGGACGTGGACGCTGCTGACCAACCACGGGCGCGTCCTGCTCCTGCTCTCGCGGATGCCCGACGCGAGGCTGCGCGACATCGCCACCGAAGCCGGCATCACCGAACGCTCCGTCCAGGCGATCATCACCGACCTCGAGGAGTCGGGCTACGTGACGAAGACGCGCGTGGGCAGGCGCAACACCTACCGCGTGAACCGTCGCCAGCCCTTCCGTCACACCGCCGAGTCCGGCCACCGCGTCGGGGAACTGCTGGACCTGTTCTCGGAGCCGTGACCTGGCGGACGTAACACGTCGTGCATGTCACGATTTGCAATACCGGAATTGCACGTCTAGTATCCTCCCGACCGGAGCGGAGGAGGCTGACCATCGACATCGACGACGCACTTGATCTTGCGGTGCGCAACCTCACCTCGATCCCCGTCCTGGCCTTCGCCCTCGGCGTCCTCGCGGCCAGCCTCCTGAGGAACGAGCTGCGCCTGCCCGAGCCGGTCTACCGGGCCATCTCCTTCTACCTGCTCCTGGCCATCGGACTGAAGGGCGGCGTAGCCCTGCGGGAGTCGGGCATCGCCGGGGTCGCCCTGCCGGCGACCGCGGCGATCGCGCTCGGTCTGCTCATCCCCATCGCCGCCTACCACGTGCTGCGGCTCCTCACCCGGCTCAGCGCCCTCGACCGCGGAGCCATGGCGGCGCACTACGGGTCGACCTCTCTCGTCACGTTCACCGCAGCCCTGGCCCTCGTCGAGACGATCGGCCTGCCCATCGAGGGGCACGTCGCCACCCTCGTCGTCGTGCTCGAGGTGCCCGGCATCGTCGTGGGCCTGGCCCTCGCGCGGCGGTCGATGAACCGGGTCCCGGCCACCGCGCCGGTACCCGCCGCCTCCGGGCGCGTGCTCACCGCGGTCCGCGATGAGCCACCCGAGCCCGCGGGTGCGTCCATGGGCGAGGCCCTGCGCGAGGTGCTCACCGGGCCCTCCGTCCTGCTCCTCGCCGGAGGGCTGGCGATCGGCTTCATCACCGGCCCTGCGGGCTACGAGCCGGTCCAGCCGCTCTTCAGCGGACTGTTCACCGGAGTCCTGGCGCTCTTCCTGCTGCACCTGGGCGCCGTCGCGGGCGGGCGCCTGTCGGCCATCCGTTCCGCGGGCCCGGGCATGGTCCTGTTCGCCACCGCCTTCCCCCTCGTGGTCGGGGCGGTGGGCGTGCTCGTCGGAGCTGCCGTAGGCATGTCGACCGGTGGTGCCGCCGTGCTCGGCGTACTGTGCGCGAGCGCCTCGTACATCGCCGCTCCCGCCGCCGTGGGCCTGGCGCTGCCGCAGGCGGACACCGGGCTGTGCCTGACCAGCAGTCTGGCCCTCACCTTCCCCTTCAACCTGGTGGTGGGCATCCCCGCCTTCACCGCCCTGGCCATGGTGGTGATCCCCACGTGAGCAGTCCCGACAGTGCACCAACGGCCCATGACCGCGTCGCCGCGGAGCGCGCCTCGCTCGGCGACCTCGGGCAGGGCTACCCGGCCAACCACTTCGCGTGGCGCACGGTGCTCGACCGCGCGAGGCAGACGGGCGCGACATCACTGGTCGAGGTCGGTGTCGGCCGCGGCAATGGCGTGGCGCATGTCCTCGACGCGGGGCTGACGTTCGCCGGGCTCGACCGCGACCTGGAGTGCGTCGAGGCCACGCGCACCGAGCTCGCGCTGCTCGGCGGGGATCCGGCATCCGTCGTCCTGGCCTCCGCCGAGGACCAGGACCTCGTCGACCGCGTGCCCGGGGCGGGCTCGTTCGACCTGCTCATGGCGCTGGGGATCATGCCGCACGCCGAGGACTCAGCAGCCACCCTCCGCTCCATGGCGCGACTGGTGCGCCCGGGCGGGGAGATGTTCATCGAGTTCCGCAACAGCCTGTTTGCGCTCGTCACGTTCAACCGGCTCACGCACGACCTGATCGTCGACGACCTACTCGGCGATGTGCCGGGGTCGCTGCGCGCGAAGGTGTCGGACTTCGTCGAGACGCGGGTGGCGATGGACCGTCCACCGGCGAACTCCAGCGCCCTGACGTCGCACTACGCCAATCCGCTCGCCGTGCCGCGATGGCTTGCCGACCTCGGGTTCACCGAGACGTCGATCCACCCGTTCCACTACCACGCGGCGATGCCGTTGCTCGAGGCCGAGGATCCGCAATCCTTCCGCGATGCGTCCCTGGCACTGGAGGACGAAACCAGCGGCTGGCGCGGGCTGCTGCTGGCGTCGGTGTTCCTCGCCCGCGTCGTGCGACCGCTCGACTGACCGCACCCCGCGATGCTGCGTAAGAGGGTGAGCGAGATCGCGCGATTTCGGCGCACCCTCTGACGCAGCATCGGACGAGCCAGGGCCTACAGCGGCGCGAGGCTGAAGCGCCCCCACGCGACGAACAGCAGCAGCGCGAGCAGGACGAGCGTGAAGACCATCTGCCCGGACTCACGGCGCCGCGCGTGGTGGACGGTGGCGAGCACCATGATGATCGCGAGGCCGCTCGCGGCGAGCGGAGTGAGCGCGGGCCAGATGCCCAGGGCTGCCGGCAGGACCAGCCCGACGGCCCCGAGGATCTCCAGCAGGCCGATCAGCCGCACCATGCCCGGCGCGTAGTCCTCCACCCAGGGCAGCCGCGCGGCCATGGTCTCGTAGGGCTGGGCCGCCTTCATGACGCCGGCGCCGAGGAAGGCGAGTGCGAGCAGGATCTGGACGATCCACAGGATGATCGACACCGGCTACCTGCGCTCCTCGACGCGCTCTGCCCGGTACCTGCGCCACGGCCCGGGCAGCACCCAGATCACCATGCCGCAGACCCACACGATGAAGGTGCCCCAGAACCAGCCCCAGCCGCTGATCGCCAGGCCGTCGGTGAGCAGCGAGGTGAGCAGGAGGGCGAGGAAGGTCGAGATCAGGCCGGTGAGCGGCACAACCGCGGCCGCGCCGCGGCGCAGGCCCCGAAAGACCAGCCACGTGAAGATCCCGCTGAGGATCGCGAACACGACCAGGCTGACGATGAAGCCGATCGGGCCGGTGATGCGGAAGGAGTCGCCGAGGAGCAGGCCCGAGAGGAGCAGGCCGATCGCGTTGCCCCCGAGGCCGAGGACCCAGCCGAGCAGGAATCGAGGCATGGGATGACGCTAGCGCCCGCACGGCTCTGCATGGGCTACCAACGCGGCAGGGACTTGCCCGGGTTCAGGATGTTCTCCGGGTCCCACGCCTGCTTGATACGGGTGTGCAGGCTGGCGGCCACGTCGTCGAGCTCCTGCGCGAGGGCATGCTGCTTGAGGTTCCCGACCCCGTGCTCACCGGTGATCGTGCCGCCGCAGGCGAGGGCCACCTCGAGGATCCCGTCGAAGGCGAGCAGCGCCCTCGCCGCAGCATCGGCATCGCCGCGCTCGGTGACGATCGTGGGGTGCAGGTTGCCGTCACCTGCGTGGCCGAACGTGCAGATCGTGACGTCGTGGCGGGCCGCGACGTCCTGGATCCGCACCATCGCCTCCGCGAGCCGTGACCGCGGGACAGCTACGTCGTCGAGCAGCCAGTCGCCCGTCGCCTCCATTGCGATGATCGCCATGCGCCGGGCGCCCAGCAGCATCTCGGACTCCTCCTGCGTCTCCGCCGCGTAGGCCTCGGATGCGCCGTGCGCCTCGCAGATGCGGATGAGCTGCTCGGCATCAGCCGCGGCGCCGAGCCCGGAGTCGGTCTGCGCGACGAGCAGTGCACCGGCGGACGTATCCAGGCCCATGGGTCGCCAGGCCTCGACGATGCGGATCGTCTGCTGGTCCATCAGCTCCAGCATCGACGGGGTCAGCTCGGACATGATCGCCGCCGTGGCCCGACCGGCGGCAGCGACGTCGTCGAAGACGGCGACGGCGGTCACGGCAGGGGGCGGCAGTGGACGCAGCCGAAGGCGCGCCATCGTGACGACGCCGAGCGTGCCCTCGGACCCGACCATCATCCCGGCCAGGTCGTAGCCCGCGACGCCCTTGATCGTGCGACGCCCGAGCCGGGTCACCCGACCGTCAGCGAGCACGACCTCGAGGCCCAGCACGGCATCGCGGGTGACGCCGTACTTCACGCAGCACAGGCCGCCGGCGTTGGTGTTGACGTTGCCGCCGATGGAGCAGAAGTCCTTGCTCGCCGGGTCCGGCGCGTACCACAGGCCGTGCGTGGCGACATGCTCACGCAGCTCGGTGTTCATGATCCCCGGCTGTGTCTCGACGTACCCGTCGGTGCCGTTCACCTCGAGCACGTCGCGCATGCGCTCGACGCACACCACGAGCGCGCCGTCGATCGCGTTGCTCCCGCCCGAGAGGCCCGATCCGGCGCCGCGCGGAACGACGGGAACCCGGTTCGCGTGCGCGGCCTGCATGACGGCCGACACCTGCTCCGTCGACCGGGGGAACACGACCGCGAACGGCTCACCCGCCGCCGAGCCGGTCGAGCGATCGCGGGTGTAGGAGGCGAGGATGTCGGGGTCCGTGACGACGTCGCGATCGTCGAGCGCCGCATCGCAGGCGGCGAGAACAGCGTCCTCCGGGGTCACGTGGGCACGCTAGCGTTCCGGCATGGCTTCGCACCTGCGGACCCTGCTCGTTGGCACGACCCACGTCGAGCGCGGCGCCCTGCGCGTCGAGGCCGGCGTGCGGATCGCGATCGTCCTCGTCCTCCTGCTCGTCCCCATCGTGCACTTCGACGCCGCCAAGGTCGGGATCCCGCTCGCGATCGGCGCGCTCTTCGCGAACCTCGCCGAGGTCGGCGAGGACCCCGGGCGGCGCTGGCGCACCATGGCGTGGGTGACGCTGTGGCTGATGGCCATGGCCACCCTCGGCAGCCTGCTCTCCGAGCAGGCCATCGCCGTCGTGATCGCCTCCGCTCCGGTGGCCTTCGCCTGCGGCGTTGCCGGGGCTGCCGGTCCGCGCGCTGCGCTCGGGGGTGTGCTGAGCCTGGTGACCTTCATCATCTTCGCCGGGGCCCCCTCTCTGCCCGAGGCGGCGATCGAGTCCGGCGCCCTCGTCGGGCTCGGTGGCATGGCGGCAACCGTCGCCATTGTCGTGTCGACGCTCGTGCGCGACCCCCGCGCCTTGGTCAGCGCTCTCGGCGACGCACCCACGATGGGCCAGCGGTTCCGCGAGCACCTGGCCGTCCGCGACGCGTTCGTGCGCCACGGAGTGCGCATCGCGGTGGCCATCCCCATCGCGACCGCAATCGCCGACGCGTCGGGATTCCTGCACGCCTACTGGCTGCCCATGACGATCGCCTGGGTGACACGGCCCGACCTCGAGGGGACGGTCGTCAAGGTGCTGGCACGCGTCGCCGGCACCCTGATCGGCATCGCCATCTCCGCGTTCCTGCTGCTGGCCCTGGGCGTCCACGGCTACGCGGCCGTCCTCGTCGTCGCGATCGCGGGCGGCGTCACCGTCGCCTTCCTGCTCGCCAACTACGCCGTCGCCATCGTGGGCATCACGACGTTCGTGATCGCCATCTTCAGCATCGGCGGCGACCCCGTGTCCGAGGACCTCATACTGCGCGTCGGGGCGACCATTGCAGGGGCTCTTCTGGCAGTCGCGGCGTCGTTCATCGGGAGGGTCAGGCCCGCGGACTGACGCGACGCCGCGTTCGTGCCGAGCGTCCGTTCCCTCAGTTGAGTCGGGCGCCCGCCGGGAGCACCTCCGAGATGAGCACCTTCGTCGCGCTGTCGGCATCGAGCGAGGTCTCGACCGCCTGCGCCGCGTCGGCGATGCGGAACACGTGCGACACCATCTCGGCGAACGGGATCGACGACTGGTGTCGGGCGAGCAGCGCGAGCGTGCCGGCATAGGCCTGCACGTCCTCGCCTCCGGTACCCACGATGTTCAGGCTGCGACCGCAGATCTGGGCCGGATTGAAGGCCTCAGGTCCCATGTCGACGAACGCCCCCACCTCCAGGATCGAGCCCGCGTCGCGCACCAGCGTGGTGGCCAACTGGAAGGAGCCGGGGAAGCCCGTGGCGTTGACGACGAGGTCGACGCCCTCGCCGCCCGTCAGGTCCAGCACCTGCGCCCGCACGTCGGCGTCCTCGCCCGTCACGGCCTTCTCGACGAGAACGGTGTCGGCGTCGACGAGTCGTTGTGCCAGGGCCAGGCGCTTCGGCGACTTGTCGACGGCGATGACGCGGCCCGCGCCCATGAGCGCTGCCTTCACCAGGTGCGACATGCCCAGTGAGCCGACCCCGACGACGGCGACGGTGTCACCGGGCAGGAAGCCACCGGGACGACGCAGGGCCGCGACTCGCTCGAGGCTGTGCGTCACGGCGAAGATCTCCGTGAGCACCGCGATGTCATCGGGCAGGTCGTCGGGCACACGGAACATCGGGGTGCCGGGCCGCAGGTAGAGGTACTCGGACCAGCCACCGAACAGGTACGGCGCCTCGGCGCACGAAAGCGAGTTCCCGTAGTTCTCCAGGTTGCGGCACAGGTAGTAGGGGTCGTGGCGCTGGCAGTTGCGGCACACTCCGCACGCACGGTTCGGCGCCGGCACCACACGGTCGCCTGGCAGCAGCGGTCGACCGTCATGGGCCAAGGCGCCGCCGGTGCCCACGGCCTCCACGACACCCAGGTTCTCGTGCCCCTGGATGATGGGGAAGGGCGTGGTGCGCTCCATCTCGGTGCCCTTGTACTGCACGGTCTCGCCCCGGTAGGTGTGCTTGTCCGTGCCGCAGATGCCCGACGCCGTCATCCGCACCAGCACGGCGCCCGGCTCCAGGTCCGCCGGGAACGGGTAGTCCCGGATCTCGTATGTGCGGGGTGCGACCAGCGTGGCCGCCCTGACTGTCGCCATATCGATCCTCTCGGCTCGTCGGCTGCTGTGGACAGCCACGACCTACCCAGCCGCCACCCGCTCCGGAGACATTATGAATGTCTCGACATAGAGCACAGGGCGGTTCGATATCGAACTCCCACCCGTGGGCAACCCCGCCGCGCAACCAGGCCCCGAAAGCCCACTAGCCTTGCCCCAAGCACGAAGCGATCCGCCCGTCCGGCGATCAAGCAGACGGATGGGCAGGCGCACCCCGGCCCCGTAGCTCAGGGGATAGAGCAGAGGTTTCCTAAACCTTGTGTCGGAGGTTCGAATCCTCTCGGGGCCACAAGCACATGCCTGCCTCTACCGGACCTGGCTGCCGCTCCTGCTGCGGCCCGGACGCCGCCGCGCTCCACGATTCGGGCCCGCGCCCTGTCGCGGTGTAGCCGTCCGCTGCACCCTGTCCGATGCCACGGCCGCGCTCGGCGTCACGTGCGGAGCGCGCTCACCACGTAGGCGGGCCACCTCGGCGGACCCTGGTGCGATGGATGCGTAGGTCGGGTGGATGCCCGCCTTCTTGGCCAGCGCCTTCACTTCTGCGGACTGCTCGCGCGTTGCCACCGTCACCACCACGCCCTCAGCACCCGCACGCGCCGTGCGACCTGAGCGATGGAGGTAGGCCTTGTGCTCGGCGGGCGGGTCAACATGAACGACGAGGGCAACGTCATCGACGTGAATGCCCCGAGCGGCGATGTCGGTCGCGACGAGCACACGAACGGCTCCGTCACTGAAGGCTGACAGGTTGCGCTCCCGTGCCGTCTGGCCGAGGTTGCCATGCAATTCGACAGCGGGAATGCCCGCCGTGGTGAGCTGCTTCGCCAGCTTCTTGGCTCCGTGCTTGGTCCGCGTGAAGAGAACAGCGCGGCCCATTCCACCCGCAAGGTCGTGGACCACTGCGGACTTGTCAGCATGGTCGACCGTCATCACGTGGTGGACCATGGTCGAGACCGGAGCCTCAACGGGATCCACGGAGTGAGTCACCGGGTCGCTGAGGAACTTCCTGACCAGGACATTGATGCCGCCGTCGAGCGTGGCTGAGAACAGCAGCCGCTGTCCCCCGGCCGGAGTGAGCCTGAGGATCCTCGTGACCGCCGGCAGGAAGCCGAGATCGGCCATGTGGTCGGCCTCGTCGAGCACGGTGACGCTGACGGCATCGAGTCGGCAGTGCCCCTGCTTGATGAGGTCTTCCAGTCGACCCGGGGTGGCGATCACGATGTCGGTGCCGGACTGCAGCGCCTTGACCTGCGGGCCCTGTCCGACGCCGCCGAAGATGACGGTCGCCCGCAGGTCCATGGCCTGCGCCAGCGGTGACACGACAGAGAGCACCTGGTTGGCGAGCTCACGCGTCGGTACGAGGACCAGGCCTCGTGGTGCGCCGCGCTCAGTGCGGCGACCCTCACTCGCAAGCCTGGCGACCAGCGGCAGGCTGAAGGCCAGGGTCTTGCCCGAGCCGGTGCGGCCCCGGCCGAGGACATCGCGGCCACTCAGACTGTCGGGCAGCGTGGCGGACTGGATCGGGAACGGCGTGCTGATTCCCGCCTTCGAGAGATGAACGGCGAGCACGTCAGGGACGCCGCATTCAAGGAACGTGGTGATAGAGGAGGAGACGGGGCGCGACGTCGTCGCGCCCGCGGAGGACGAACTCATGATGCTTCTTTCCTGAGGGCTTGTGACCGCGGACGAGTCCGCTGGGGCGCGAGGACGATCCTCACGCGAGTGACGCGCATTACCGTGCGCGGGCGCAGGGATCGCCTCCGGAGGGAGCGACACGGAAAGCGAGCGACGATGGGGGAATCAGTCAGATGACGATTCACGTGCGGCGACACTTCTGCGCGTCCCCATAGTGACACAGGGATGTCGATCAACCAAATCGCGCAGCATGTCGCCTGGCCCGCGAAAGGCCGACGGCTCAGTCGTGCAACCCCACCGCTGGCACGGTGCCCCATCCCACTCGACTCCCTGATGGGTCATGACTGACGATCTGAGGAGCGGGACCTCGGCATCTGGTCGACAGCGTCACGCTCGGAGGGGTCATGGGGCGGAGGCGTCGACCTCATCGAATCCAGGTTGAGGCCTTGCGCGCCGATATGGGGCGCAAGGTTGTCGGCCCTGAGGACACATTCGCCGTGCCGGAGATCGATGCAGTTGGTGTCGTAGCAGCGCTTCGCGAGAAGGGTGCAGGCCGGGGAGCAGTCCCGCGGGCGCTAACTCCATTGCAGACCGCACGGCGGGCCCAACGGCCTCAAGGACCTGACTACGGCCTTGTCGTTTGACGGGTCAGCGATCTGCAGGCTTCCCACGAGAACGACGTCGCCATCAGCCTGGCGCATGGACACGGTCACATCAGCAAAGCGGGCCTGCTGACTGCTTCCAACGACCTGGACGACGGCCACCATGGGCGCATCCCTGATGACGAAGTAGACCAGTGGCCGCGGGGCTGTCAGTCACATGTCGACGTTACCGAGCGGCGGCAAGTGCGGCACCGATCACGCCCGAATCGGACCCGAGCGCCGCGGCCACAATCTCCGGAGCGTGTGGTCGACTCAGTGCGAGCGCGCTCGCACGCACTTGGTCGTGCCACCAGCCTCCCGAAGAACCGAGGCCTCCGCCGAGCACCACTACCTGGGGGTCGACGATGTCGACGGCCCAGGCGATCGCACTACCGAGGGCCTGGGCAGCGCTCGTGGCGATTGCACGGGCACGCGCATCCTGACCCTGTGCGCGAGCGAGCACCTCACGTGCTCCGTCGACTGACTGGCCGGTGAGCCGCTCGTATCTGCGGCCGAAGGCCGAGCCCGAAGCGAACTGCTCCACCGTGACCAACCCGCCGGCGTCGAGTCCGCGGTCGATGGGCAGTTCACCGAGCGCGATGGCCTCCCCGCGATGGCCGGCCCAGACCGCTCCATCGAGGACGAGGGCGCACGAGATGCCCGTGCCTACGCTGACGTAGAGCATCGACGCGCATCCACGACCTGCACCGAGGCGGGCTTCAGCGAGGGCACCGCAGCGCACATCGCTCTCGACGGTCACGGGTGCGATGTCGGCGAAGAGGTCGGCGGGCTGCGTCGTCCACGCGAGCACGAGATCGCTGTGCAGTGCGTTGTCACGGACGTATTCGGGTACGCCGACGCCGACGCCGGCAATTGTCAGGCCGTTGGCTGCCGCATCCTCAGCGATGCCGTGCGCGGTGGCGTGGGAGATGCGCATGCCCGGGTCTGCTCCTCCGGAGGTGCCGGTGGGCGATTCCAGGCTCGTGAGGATGGCGCCGGTCTCATCGACGAGGGCAGCGCGGACCTTGGTGCCGCCGACGTCGACCCCAAGGAAGACGTCGCCGGTCACGCCAGGTAACCGGGTGCACTCCCGGAGATCGCGCGCGCCGGGGCGTCGGACTGGTTGACGATGCGGTAGGCGAAGCCGTCGGGCACAACCATGGAGTCACCCGCGCGCACGCGCCACCAGGTGGCGTTCTCCGCGTCCGGCGTGTGAACGTGGAGCTCGCCTTCGGTGATGTGGAGGAGCGCGTCGCCGTCATGACGTCGCGTGGCGCTCGACTGCCCTGGGAGCACGGTTACCTCTGCGACAGTCAGGTGCTCGGTGGAGCACAGCAGGCCGACCTGTACGTCGCCCTCCGCTCGCCAACGCAGGTCCTGCTCACGCACGAGGTGGAGGGTGTCCTTGTCCTCCCATGTTGAGCGCTGCATCGGCCAATGACCGAGCACGGAGCCGTCGGCGTGGGCAGGGGACTCCAGGTAGGGCACCGTCTTGGCGTAGGCGGAGGAAGCGCCGGTTGCCGGTGGTGGCGAAAAGAACTCGAGTACGCGCACCGGACCGGTGCCCCAGTTGACCCCGTGGTGCCAGGTGTCGCGTCGGAAGAACACGCCATCGCCGGCATTGGCCTTGACCACCTGTCCGTGCGCCGGATCGATGACGGCGATCGTGCCCTCGAGTACGACGTACACCTCGTCGGCCGCGAAGACCGTGCGGTTGTCGGTCGAGTGCCCGAACCTGCCTCCCGGCGGCAGCGTGAAGATCAGCGCGTGAAGCTTGTCGGTGGACAGGAGCACTTCGTCGCCGACGTAACCGGACTCGGCGTCACCCCACAGATGGCGGGTGACGTTGGTGGGCGTCACGACACCGGGCTCGTCGTAGACGGGCCTGGGAGTGGCTCGTCGTGCCATGGGTCCTCCTCGGTAAGGGTGCGCGAGCCTGGCTAGATGCGGAAGAGCGTTGCCGTGAAGCGGTAGGCGTCGCCGCGGTAGATCATGCGACCCGCTGCCATGACACGCTCCTGGGTGTCGACGGTGACCTCGTGCCCGATGAGGACGGGGTAGCCGACCGCGACCTCCAGCAGCGTGGCCACGTGCTCCGACGCCGAGTCGGCCTGCAGGGTGTAGTCGCAGCGCGAGGGCACGAGGCCGTATCGCTCGCCGAGCAGTCGATAGAGCGATGAGTCATCGAGCGACTCGGACTCCAGGCCGGGCACGAGCTTGGCCGGGAGCGACAAGGTCTGGACCGCGACGGGGAGCGCGTCGAGAGTGCGCACGCGCTCGAGCTCGACGACGTCCGATGCCGCGGGCACGCCGAGGAGGTCGGCGACCTCAAAGGTGCAGGGCCGCAGGACCTGCGAGACGGTGCGCGAGCCGGCGGTGAGACCACGTGCGGAGGCGCCCTCTGAGAACCCCATGAGGACGTTGGGGCCCTCACTGATGTACGCGCGGGCGACGAACCAGCCGCGCTGGGGAGCGGGCTCGAGCACGCCCGCGTCAGCTAGCTCCTTCAGAGCGTGGCGCAAGGTGGTGCGGCTCACGCCGAGCTCCTCGGCGAGTGCGCGCTCACCGGGCAGCAAGGATCCCGGGGGCCAGCGCCCTGAGGCGAGGTTCGAGGCGATCGCTCGATACGCGCTCAGTGACGGACTGCGACCCCCAGTGCGCTCAGACGTGCCTGGGCTCATGGTTCGGCGACCCTAGCACGCTGGTTCTTATTCCAACCAGTGTTGACATATGTAGACCAGTAGATGAGAGTGCCCTCCAAACAGCCAGAGGGAGCTTCGGTGGCGCGTATCCGGGTAGGCATGGTGGGCCTGGGCCTGATCAGCCAGGGCGTGCACCTGCCCAACCTCGAGACCCTGCGCGACTTCTACGCCATCACGGCCGTGTGCGATGCATCGGGATCTCTGGCCCGCGAGGTCGCCGCGCGACTGCCGGGCGACGTGGCCTGGGGTCACGACTGGCGCGCCATCGTCGCATCGCCGGAGGTCGATGCGGTCTTCGTACTCACACCTGGGTCGCATGGTGAGATCGTCGCCGCGGCGCTCGAGGCGGGCAAGCACGTCTTCGCCGAGAAGCCGCTCGCGCATTCGCGCTCCGAGACCGACGAGCTCATCCGACTCGCGCAGGAGCGCGCCCTGGTCCTCCAGGTCGGGACGATGAAGGCACACGATGACCTCATCGCTCCCGCACGGGCAGCCATCGGGCGCATCGGCGAACTGCGCGTCGCCCGGGTGACGGTCCTGCACCCCACCGATGAGTGCCAGTTCGAGCACGTCACGCTGCTGCCCGCCAGCGAACCCGACGCCGCAGTCGTTGCGGCGGGCCAGACCTACACCGAGGCGCGCAACCAGGAGGCCGTCGGTGGCTCCGCCCTCGGCGTACGAGCCCTATACGCCAACGTCCTGCTCGGCTCGGTCGTGCACGAGATGGCGCTGCTGCGCGCGCTCGGTCTCGGCCTTCCGCAGTCGTGGGACTTCGTGAGCATCGATCCACCGCTCGGCGATACCGCGCCGCCCGAGCCACCGCGCATCCTCGGAGTCGGTCGCCTGGCATCAGGCGCGCAGTTGCAGCTGTCGTGGAACTGGGTGCCCGACTACCCCGAGTACAACGAAGAGGTCATGGTCATTGGCAGTGCCGGCCGCGTCACCCTCACGCTGCCAGGTCCCTACCTCGCCCACCACCGCTCCATGCTCACCATCGAGGAGCTCGTCGATGGCATGCGTCATCGCGACACGATCTTCTCCGGCTTCACCACCGCATTCGTGCGCGAACTGGAAGCGTTCGCGCGCAGCGTGCGCGAGGATGCGCCGGTCGTGTGCGATGCGCGCGGCTCCCTCGAGGACCTGACCTGCCTGCAGGGCTTGGCCGCCCAGGCGGGTCGCCAGGCCGGAGTCGCCGTCGGCGGGGAGGCGGCATGAGCGGCATCGGCAATGCCCCCGTGAGCTTCGGCATCTTCGGCACCACCGGCGGCTCGGCCGCACCCTCCGACATGCTGCGCGCACTTGCCGCCAGCGAGTACGACGGCGCCGAGCTCGGCCCGCCCGGGCTCTTCGGCACCCCTGAAGAGGCTGCCGCGCTCTTCGACGAGGTGGGCCTAAGCGCCATCGGCGCCTACGTGCCGCTCCACCTCGCCCTCGACGAGGAGACGTTCGCCGCAGACATGGAGCGCATGGCGATCACCTGCCGCGAGCTCGTGGCCACGGGTGGGCGCCTGGCGATCCTCGCCGACGAGGGATCGGCCGAGTTGCTCGTCAACCCCGCGCGCGAGGATCGGGCACTCGCCCTCGACGACGCTCAGTGGGAGCTCGCCGTTCAGAGGCTGGCGCAGGCAGTCGAACTCGCCCGGTCGCACGGTCTCGCCGCTTCTTTCCACCCGCACATCTCCACTTTCGTCGAGTCCGCGTGGGAGGTCGACCGCCTCCTGGCCACCACCGACGTCACCCTCACGCTCGATATCGGCCACATGGCGCTGGCCGGAGCCGACCCGGTGGCGTGCGTGCATGCCTGGGCCGACCGCATCGATCATGTCCACATCAAAGACGTCGATCAGTCGGTGCTCGCGCGCGCCAAGCGCGAAGGCCGCACCGACTTCGACGAATGGTGGTCGGATGTGTGCGTGCCGCTCGGGGCAGGCGACGTCGACATCGAGGGTGTCCTCGCGGCGCTCGCCGAGCACGACTACTCCGGTTGGCTGGTCGTCGAGCAGGATCGCGCCCCGACATCGGTCGAGCAGCTTGCAGGGGTCGCGGCTGAGCAGGCCGCCAACCGCGCGTGGCTTGCTTCGAGGTGTGCCCGCGCGAAGGGGGCCTCGGCATGACCGAACTCACGGTGTTCGCCGACTCCGAGAGCATGGGCCTCGCGCTAGCGAGCGAGATCGCCGCGGGCATCGAGGAGTCGGCCGCGCACGAACGGCGGTACCTCCTCGGTTGCCCCGGGGGTCGCAGCCCGCGCACGACCTACACCGCGCTCACGCGACTGGTGGCTGAGCGTGCGCTGGACCTGTCGCACCTGGTCATAGTGATGATGGACGACTACGTCGAGCGCGAGGGCGACTCCTTCTATCGCGTCGACCCTGCGCTGCACCACTCGGTCGAGGGCTTCGCGCTGCGCGAGATCGTCGGACCACTGGACCGGGCCGCGCGCGTGGGCATCTCGCCGGATCACCTATGGATGCCGGATCCGGCGGATCCCGCGGCGTACGACGCGCGCCTGCGGGACGCAGAGGGAGTGGACCTGTTCATCCTTGCGTCTGGTGACTCCGACGGTCACATCGCCTTCAACCCGTCAGGGTCCGCCCGCGACTCGCGCACCCGGATCATCGAGCTCGCCGAGTCGACCCGGCGCGACAACCTCGGCACGTTCCCGGAGTTCGGCAGCCTCGATGCGGTGCCGCACTATGGCATCAGCGTGGGCGTCGCCACCCTCATCGATGTCTCACGGCGCGCCGTCCTGGTCGCTCCCGGGCCCTCCAAGGTCGAGGCGGTACGCCGCATCGCGTCCGCCACCGACTACGACCCAGAGTGGCCGGCGACCCTACTCGCCTGCTGCCGCAATGCTGCCCTTTTCGCAGACTCGCTGTCCGCGCCCTCCAGCAGGGGGGACCATGTGCCCGACGGGGCACCGACCGGAAGGAATGAGGTTCACTGATGAGAGAAACCACGTTGGGGGGGCGAAGGGCGCGCCGCGTCCTGCATCCCCGCACGACCGCTATCGCCAGCCTCGCGGCTGTCGGACTGGTGCTCGCGGCCTGCTCCTCGGGGGGATCGAGCACCGAGAGCAGCAGCGCTGCACCGGAGTCCTCAGGTGCGACCGCTGCAGCGGCGTCCGAGGCACCTGCCGAGGCCGTCGAGCTGTGGGTGCAGAGCGGCAATGGCGGCGCGGATGCGCTTCTGGCCGGGTACGAGGCACTCAACGCGGCATTCGAGGCGGCCAATCCCGGCGTCACGATCCGCTTCGAGGTCAAGTCCTTCACCGACCTCGTCGACACACTGCCGCTGCAGTTGTCCGGCGATGACGTCCCCGACGTCACCCAGGTCAACCAGGGCTACGGCTCGCTCGGCCAGCTCGTCGGCTCGGGCCTCGTCGCACCGCTCGACGATGTCGCGCAGGCCAATGACTGGGAGGGACGCCAGGGCCCGGCCCTGGTCGGGCTCGACGGTCGCTTCAGCCCGGACGGCAAGACCATGGGTTCGGGTGATCTCTACGGCATGTCCGCGACCGGTGCATGGGTCGGCCTGTACATGAACATGGACATCGCGAAAGAGCTCGGCATCACCGCGCCGCCTACCTCCCTCGAGGAGATGGAGGCGATGCTCGCCAAGGCCAAGGAGAGCGGCAAGACAGGCCTCATGTTCGGCGCGACGGACGGCGGCGAGCAGATCTGGCTCATGGCCAACCTGCTGATGGCCTACACCAGCCCTCAGACTGTCTCCGATGTCATCAACGGCACGAGTGAGCAGCTTCCCCCGGAGATGCTGCAGGCGGCCGAGACGATGAAGGCATGGGCGGAGGCCGGCTACCTCACCGAGGGCTGGGCGGCGCTCGACAGCACCGAGGTGCTCGGCATGTTCGCCGACGGCGAGGGTCTGTTCGCCCTCAACGGCTCGTGGAATGTCTTCCAGTCGGATACGCCCGAGTCCTTCCGGCTCGTGCCGTTCCCACTGGGCGATGCCAGCACCATCGCGGCCATCGCCACGGGCGACCTGCCCTGGTCGGTGCCGACGAATGCCAAGAACCCGGATGTGGCGAAGGCGTACATCAACTTCATCACCAGCCCGGAGGCCTCGGAGATCTGGATCAAGCAGGGCCAGGTCCCCGCGACCGTGTCCGGCAATGAGACGGCACTCGTCGAGGCCAACGGCCTCACCGGCGTGTCGGCCGATGCCGTGCTCTCGTGGGTGAATGTCATGCAGAACGGCACCCCGGTCGGCTTCCCCGACTGGGCCACGCCCACCTGGTATGACACCATCGCGCAGTCCTCGACGGCACTCATGGCAGGAGAGATCACCCCGCAGGAGTTCGTCGACGCACTGCAGGCCGACTACGGCACCTTCACCGCGGAGCGGATGGGCTCGTAGCGCACGTGAGCCTCGCCCCGGTCCCCGTCACTGCGGGGGGACGACGTAAGTCGCCCCCCCGCAGTCGGGCGCCCGGGGAGCCCCGCCGTATCGGCTACCTCTTCATCCTGCCGGCGGTCCTGGTCTACGCCGGCTTCGTCTTCGCACCCTTCCTGCACTCCATCTACCTGTCCTTCTTCGAGGGCAACGGCATCACCCGGATGGAGTTCGTCGGAGTCGCCAACTACGTGGACATCGCCACGAATCCGGTGCTCAGGTCGGCCTTCATCCACGCGCTCGAGTTGATCGTCTTCTACTCGATCATCCCCATCGCGATCGGATTGCTCCTCGCCAGCGTCCTGCATCGCAGCCGCATCCGGGGCGTGGCCTTCTACCGCACGGCCCTGTTCCTGCCTTACGTCATCGCGCCCACTGCGATCGCGGTGATCTGGCGCTGGATCCTGGCGCCGCGCGGCCCCCTCAACAGCTTCCTCGAGGCCGTAGGACTCGGCGCGCTCGCGACGCCGTGGCTGGGCGACTTCACCTGGGCCCTGCCTAGCGTCGGCCTGGTGGGCACCTGGGTGATGTTCGGCCTCGCCCTGGCCCTGCTGCTCGCCGGAGCGCAGAAGATCCCGCTCGAGCTCTACGAGGCGGTGCGCTTGGACGGTGGTGGCCTGTGGACCGAGTTCCGCGCTGTCACGCTCCCCGGGCTGCGCTACGAGATCGTCGTCGCGCTGGTGCTCACCACCACGGCCGCGCTGCGCAACTTCGACATCATCTACGTGATGACCTCGGGTGGCCCGGGCAATGCCACGGTCGTCCCGAGCTACCTCGTCTATCAGCAGGCCTTCAAGGTCGCGCAGATCGGCGCGGCAGCGGCCATGGGCACCGTGCTTATCCTCGCCATCGTCGGCGTAAACCTGCTCATCACGCGCATGGCGAGGGGATCCTCATGATCGCCCGCCGCGACGTGATCCTCGGCTACGTCCTGCTCAGCCTGGCCGCGCTCATCTCCCTCGGCCCGCTGCTGGGCGTCATGATCCTCGCGCTCGGCGAGCCCGGGCGGATCGGCATCAACCTCGACATCGCCAACGCGACCAACTTCGGCAACTTCGCCGACGTCTGGGAGAAGGGCGACTTCGGCCCCGCCATCCGCACGAGCTTCATCATCACCAGCGTCGTCGTCGTGGTGTCGGTGATCCTCAGCGTGCCGGCGGGCTATGCCATCGCCCTCATGGACTTCCCGGGCCGCTCGGCGATCTTCGCCCTGCTCATCCTCGGCATCCTCATGCCGCTCGAGTCGATGATCGTGCCGCTCTTCCTCGACATGCGGCGCTTCAACCTCGACAACAACTACTGGTCGGTGATTTTGCCGCAGGTCGGCTTCTCCGTGGCCTTCGGAGTCTTCTGGATGCGTGCCTTCTTCGTGCAGTCGGCACGCTCCCTCGTCGAGGCCGCGTGGATCGACGGTGCCAACTCCTGGCAGACGCTCACACGCGTCCTCGTGCCGCTGGCCCGACCGCAGATGCTCACTCTGGCCGTGCTGTTCTTCGTGTGGAACTGGAATGACTTCCTGCTGCCGCTCGTGATGCTCTCGGGATCCGACCTGCAGACCGCACCCATGGCCCTGGTCACCTTCGAGGGAGCGCGCCGCACCGACTTCGCCTATCTCGGAGCGGCCTCGATCATCACGATCATCCCCGTCGTCATCGTCTTCATCCTGCTGCAGCGCAGCTTCACCCGGGGGATCCTCGCCGGCTCGATCAAGGAATAGGAGATCCACCCGTGTCCCAGCCCGTCCGTCTCGGTGTCATCGGCCTCGGCCGCGTCTTCGAGCGCTACGCCGCGGTCGTCGACCCGATTGTGCGTTCTGGCCGCGCCGCAGTCGTGTGTGCCTACGACCCTAAGGCAGAGCGCGGCGCGGTAGCCGAGGAGCTCTTCCCGGGCGTGGGACTGGTCGCAAGCGCCGCTGCGGTGATCGCCGATCCCGAGGTCGACGCGGTGCTCGTCCTCACGAGCATGAATGAGCACGGTGACCTGGGCATCGCGGCGTACTCCGCGGGCAAGCATGTGCTCATCGAGAAGCCCATGGCGACATCCATGGACCAGGCGGCCGAGCTCGTCCGGCTGAGCCAGAAGTCGGATCGCATCATGGTGTGCGCACCGCACGTGCTGCTCTCACCCACCTATCGCGAGATGCATCGGCGCCTGCGCGCCGGAGAGATCGGCGACGTCAAGCTCGCGCGCGCCCTCTACGGCTGGTCGGGGCCGTGGTGGGGAGAGTGGTTCTACCAGCCGGGCGGCGGCTCGCTCTTCGATCTGGGTGTCTACAACGTCACCACCCTGTGCGGCTTCCTCGGCTCGGTGAAGCGCGTGACCGCACTCGTCGGGACGGCGATCAAGGAGCGCATGGTCAACGGCGAGCCCATGCGGGTCACTGCCGATGACAACGCCCAGGTGCTCCTCGATTTCGGCAATGAGGTCTACGCCTCGGTGACGACCGGCTTCACGATCCAGAAGTACGGCCGGGCACCGGCGGTCGAGCTCTACGGACTCGAGGGCAGCATGGACATGCTCGGCGATGACTGGGCACCGCGCGGCTTCGAGGTGTGGCGCAACGAGTCCGGCTACTGGGAGATCCACGAGGAGACGGCGCCGGACTGGCCGTGGACCGATGGTGTCGCTCACCTGATCTCCTGCATCGAGCGCGGGGTACCGTCCGTGACTCGCCCCGAGCAGGCCTACCACGTCCTCGAGGTCATGCTGGCCGCGATGCGCTCGGCCGAGGAGGGCCGCGCGATCGCGATCACGAGCGAGTTCCCGGAACCGGACTACACGCACGAGTCGGAGTTCGTCATGGACGAACGCCGCAAGCACGACACGAGCAGCTAGACGCGCAGGACCGAGAAGCAGAGGATCGAGGAGACCGGGACGATGAGCGAGCGCGTGGTGTTCGACGGTGTGAGCGTGACCTATCCGGGCATGTCGGCACCGGCCCTCCGCGAGGTCAGCCTTGAGGTGCCCGAGGGCGAACTCCTTGTCCTCGTTGGGCCGTCGGGCTGCGGCAAGTCCACCTTCCTGCGGGCTCTCGCCGGGCTGGAGGGCGTCTCGGCGGGCCGCATCCTGATCGGCGATCGCGATGTCACACGGGTGCCGGCCAAGGATCGCGACGTCGCGATGGTTTTCCAGAACTACGCCCTCTACCCGCAGATGACGGTCGCGCAGAACATGGGCTTCGCGCTCAAGGTCGCCAAGGTGCCCAAGGACGAGATCAAGACGCGCGTGGGTGCGGCCGCGCGCCTGCTAGATCTCGAGCCCTACCTGGACCGCAAGCCGGGCGCGCTGTCGGGCGGGCAGCGCCAGCGCGTCGCCATGGGCCGCGCGATCGTGCGCGAGCCCCAGGCCTTCCTCATGGATGAGCCCCTGAGCAATCTCGATGCCAAGCTCCGGGTGCAGACCCGCGCGCAGATCGCGACGCTCCAGCGCCGCCTCGGCACCACCATGGTCTACGTCACCCACGATCAGGTCGAGGCGATGACCCTCGGCGATCGCGTCGCGATCCTCAAGGACGGTGAGATCCAGCAGGTCGATTCCCCGGCCGCGGTCTACGACCGCCCCGTCAATGCCTTCGTCGCCTCGTTCATCGGCTCGCCGAGCATGAATCTCGCGGAGGTCGACGTAGTCGACGCGGGAGTGTCACTCGCGGGAACGACGATCCCCGTCGACCGGGAGGTCCTGGCCAAAGTGACGTCCGGACGCGCCCTGCTCGGCGTGCGCCCGGAGGACCTCGACGTCGTCGGCTCAGGGGTGGCAATCACGGTGGAACTCGTGGAGATGCTGGGCGCGGACACGTACATATACGGGCGACTGTCGGAGGGCCCCCTCCTGGTGGCTCGCGTGGACCCCTCGATCCGCCCAGCGCTGGGATCGGTCGTCCACGTCATGCCATCGCGCACCTACCTCTTCGCCGCCGAGGGCGATCAGTCACTCCTCGGCTGATCGGCCCGCGTTCCCTGCCTCGGTAGTCGTCCTCGTTTCGAAGGGCGCGTTCCAGTGTCGAGTGTGGGTGTCGTGACGTTCGCCAGTGCGAAAAGCGACGCTAATGCTGGTGTTACCGGCGCATTATTGATCTTTGCATCGTGTGGCTCACGATTGTGAATGACCTCCCGGCTTTGGGTCGAGCCTTGGAGCACGCCCTTCCCGCCGAAGGAGTGGTTTCCTGATCCTTCTGGCTCAGGGGTGATGGCCCCCCGTGCCACCGTTGGTCACCGAGGTACTCGCTCAAGGTCTTCGCGAACGTCAGCGGCCGCGGCAATAATCAGCCCGTGCGCCATTCCCGATCGATTGTCCTCACCTCGCTGCTGTGCGCTGCGATGGTCGTCGCTAGCGCGGCACAGACGGCGGCCGCACCCTCGCCCAAGGCTGGTGGCACCTGCACGCAGGTGGGCCTGCACGTGCGCGTGAACGGCACGGAGCTGGTCTGCGTGAAGAAGGGCAAGAAGCGCATCTGGCGCGTCGTGCAGCAGGCCGGGGGGACCTCCGGCTCAGGCGGCGGATCAGCCGGGACTGGCCTCCCGGATCTGGCCACGCTCACCGCCCATCGCAGCGACGTCCTGCCCATCGATATCGCCAACGCCAGCTCGGTGGCCCCCTTCCTCGGGGTACGGTCGCAGATGCCGCACAAGGGCATGCACGTGAACTTCCAAGGAGTCGGACCGTTCGCGACTGCGCTCGATCCGACCGCCTACCCGGCAGTGCGTGCGGTCGCCGACGGCGTGGTGTCGAGCGTCGAGCCGCTACGGCAGATGGGCTCGCACCAGGCCTACGGTTTCAACCTCGTCATCGGACGGCAGGGCAACGACGACATCACGCTGAACTACTCCCTCGAACCCTTCGTCATGGAGCCCTCCTCCGGCTACTACACCAACTTCCTCAAGGTCAGGAACGGCCAGCAGGTGAAGAAGGGCGATGTCCTGGGCTACCTCTACGTGCCACCGGGGCAGACGAGCGGCACGCACCTGCACTTCCACATGAATGTCGGGCAGGCCATGGGCGCTCCCACGATCTTCACCCCGGCAGCGGTGGCACAACTGCAGTCCCGGTTCGGCGATCCCGGCGGCGTCGAGAACGGCGTGCCGCTGCCCGCCTGCATCGGCTACAAGGTCGATGCCGGCGAGAACCCACTCGGCACCGGCGCCATCGACTGCCTGAACTGACGGGGAGGTCAGTCGGCGCCTACGTGACCCGATGGCGCTAGCAGCTCTCGAGGCGTCAGGCGCTCACGGCCGAGTAGACCACGTAGATCTGCGTGATTATGACCCCGACTGTGACGATCGCCGCGATCACGAGCGCGGCGGTGGCGAGGCCCGAGCCCTGACTCGCATCTCTCTTGGACGCCGAGCGTGCCCTCGCGCTGGCTCGCAGGGCGACGATCGGCAGGATTAGCGAGACGAGTCCGATCACGACGACGAGGGCGACCACCAGCACCTTGACGAGCACCGGATTGCTCGGCTCGTACACGACCATCGCGGCGAAGAGCAGGGCCGTCAGCTCGACGAAGAGCACGACCGGCGAGACGATGAGGCTGACGATCGCGAGGATGAACGCCGGGCCGGGCCGGTTCACGGGCAACTCATAGCGATCCTCATGCCGGGCACGCTAGCGGGGCTCGGACCCTCGAGTCTGGCGAAGCCCGGAATCTGCTGCCTACTGCTCGCCCTCAGGCACTCCGGCATTCTTCCTCTCCGGCTCCACCAGGGGCAGGCTCCAGTTGTAGCGGACGGCGAGCATCCGGACGGCGAACACCACCAGCACGGCCGTCCACGTGTCCAGGGTCGGTGGCAGGCCCAGCTCACTCATCGCCAGGAAGCAGACGGCACCCGCAACGCCGGCGGAGGCATAGACAGGTCCGGTCAGCACCATCGGCCGCACACCGGTGAGCAGATCGCGGATCACTCCTCCGCCCACGCCCGTGAGCACACCGAGCATCACGGCGAGCACAGGGGCGATCCCGGCCTGCAGGCCGATGTCCGTGCCGAGCACCACGAAGGCGCTGAGCCCCGCAGCGTCCGCGATCACCAGGGCCCGGGAGCGCTCGACGTCGATGTGAGGCCACAGGCGGAACACGATGATCATCACCACGGAAGTCAGCAGCGCCACCAGGATTGGCCAGTACGTCTCAAGCCACACGACCGGAAGTCGCCCGAGCAGCAGGTCACGCAGGGTGCCGCCGCCGATCGCCACCACCACCGCGAGGACGATGGCGCCAAGCCAGTCCATCCGCGCTCGTGCCGCGGCGATCACACCCGACACTCCGCACGCGACGATCCCAATGACCTCCAGGGCGGTGAAGGCGCCGCTTCCCACAGCCACGTCCACTGACTGAACGACCATCACTGCCCCTCCAGCACTCGGCATCACCTGACTTCAACGATGCGCCGCAGGCTACCGCCGAGAGGGCCCTACCTCGCGCCGATCGCCTGCTCGAGTGCGCTCCGGAACACCTCCAGCGGCTGCGCCCCGGAGACGCCGATCGCATCGTCGAACACGAAGAACGGCACACCGTTCGCGCCCAGGCTCCGCGCAGCATCCTGGTCCTCGGCAACACGATCGACGTAGTCATCGGTGACGAGCATCCGCATCATGGCCTCGTCGTCGATCCCCAGGCCACGGACGAAGGGCACGAGGTCCTCACCCGTGAAGATCGACGCACCTCGCTCGAAGTAGGCGGAGTAGAGATCGTTCAGCAGCGGCTGAGCCAGGCCAGCATGCTCGTCCTGGACCCAGAGCACGACACGGTGCGCATCACGGGTGTTGCCCGTCATCGTCTCGTCGAGCCGGTAGTGCAGGCCCTCCGCGGCCGCGACCTGCGTGACCCGGGCCATCATCGCCAGCGCCTGGTCACGCGTGACGCCGTACTTGGCGGCCAGATGATCCAGCGTGGGCGCACTGGGGCCGTGGGCTGACGGATCGAGCTGGAAGGCGCGGTGGCGGATCTGCACCTCGTCGCTCATCGCGATGTCGCGCAGCGCCTCCTGCAATCGAACCTTTCCGATGAAGCACCACGGGCACACGAGGTCGGCCCAGACATCGATCCGCATGCGAGGAGTCAATCAGGTCATGCCGGCGTCGGTAGCCTGCCGTGGTGGACACCTCCCCACCCGTTGTGCGCGTGGACGCATGGACGTGGGCCGTCCGCATCTACTCCACCCGGTCGATCGCGGCAGCCGCCTGCCGCGGGGGCCATGTGCGCGTCAACGATGCGCGGGTCAAGCCCGCTCATCCGGTACGCATCGGCGACACGGTGCGGGCCCTGACACCTGGCGGTGAGCGGGTGGTCGTGGTGACCGGGCTGCTCGCCAAGCGCGTCAGCGCCGCCGTCGCGGTACAGAACTACGAGGACCACTCACCTCCACCGCCGCCACGCGAGGAGCGCCCGGCGCCGATCATCCGGGAGCCCGGCGCGGGCCGACCCACGAAGCGGGATCGTCGGCGGATCCAGCGACTGCGCGGTCGCTAGACGAGCATCGCGCACGCATACACGTCGCCGCCCAGCGCTGTCGGGGCACTGGTGATCGCGAACGCCTCGCGGCAGAGGGCCGAGGCATCGAATCCCGGTGGGGCGTAGACGACCTGGTAGCCCGCGCCTGGCGTCGTCGTGGTGCAGCTGGAGGACGTGTAGTGGTCCCAGGTGCCGTAGACGTTCTCGTAGCTCCATCCACCTGCGAACTGGAACCAGATCGAGCCGCTCCCCTGGCACTGGCCGGAGGGATAGAGGGGGCGCGCCCAGGTGATCGACCGGTCGCAGGTGAAGCCACCGGTGCCGCCGTTCATCCACTGCCCCCACGATGGTCGCCACGGCTGCTCGTCCGGATCCCAGTTCGACTGCCACGGCGTGCCGAACGTCGGCTCCGGGCACGGCGCATCGGCACTGGCCCGACCCACGGACTGGTACCAGGTGCCGCCGGCGGTGGCCGGCTGGCCTGCAGCCGACGCCGCCAGCAGGATCAGCCCCGTCGAGGCGATCACGGTCCAGACGCGTCGCATGGGGGGTGCCTACGACGGTCCACCGGGATACTGGGTTCGTGGAACTCGTGGGTCGCCGACGACTGCTCGTGGCCGCGACGGCAGCTCTGAGCACGAGCCTGCTTCTGCTCGCTCCTCCAGCACACGCCCACCAGCCCGTCATCCTCACGGCGGCCGACACCACTCCGTCCCGCGGACCGCTGCTCGTCGACGGCACCGTGTCGTTCGCTGTCTACACGCAGGTCCGCACCGGGACCACGCGCGGGTTCCGGGTGGGCATGCGCAAGGGCGACCGCCTCGAGATCCAGCTGCTGATACCCGATGAGCCACCCGCCAACCGCCTGACGGCCGCCCAGCTGCCGGTCGTGCGCGTCATCGCCCCTGACGGGACCCGGCAGCGCCTGGCGATCACGGAGCGCACGCCGTTCTTCGAGCCCTACACCGGCACCGACTACCTCTACCTCGCCCGGCTGACCGAGACCGCGGATGCGGGAACGTACCGGGTCGTGGTGACGGGCGCGTCGACGGTCGAGGTGCCCGTGGTCATCGGCGTCGGATACCGAGAGGTTCCGGGCATCGTGCGCCAGCGGTGACTCCTGCTGCAGCACTCGCCCGCCGCCCCAGGACGGTACGGTCGACGGAGTCCTCGATCCCCAGGAGCGATCCATGAGTGAAGTGCCGGGCTCCCCGGTCATCGGGGCGATCTGCCGCCCGCAGGTGTCCCCCGAGGAGATGCTCCGCGCAGCGCGAGAGGCGGAGGACGCAGGCCTCGCCGAGCTGTGGCTGTGGGAGGACTGCTTCCTCGAGGGTGGCCTCACGAGTGCCGCAGCCATCCTTGCCGCGACCGAACGCATGGTCGTCGGCATCGGCCTGCTGCCCATGCCCCTGCGCAACGTGGCGATCACGGCGATGGAGGTCTCGACGCTTGCACGCATGTTCCCTGGCCGCCTGAAGGTCACCGTCGGTCACGGTGTGCAGCCTTGGATGGAGCAGGTGGGCGCCCGCGTCTCGTCGCCCATGGGACTTGCGCGCGAGTACCTCACCGCACTGCGCCGGCTGCTCGCAGGTGAGCACGTGACCGTAGCCGGCCGGTATGTCCAGCTGGACGATGTGATGCTCGGCTGGCCTCCCGTCACGCCCGTCCCCGTCCTGCTCGGCGCGATCGGCCCGAAGTCGATCGCGCTCGCAGGCGAGTGCGCGGACGGGGTGTTGCTGGATGCCGACTTCAGCATCGACGAGGCCCGTCAGGCCGTGGCCGCCTGCCTCGCTGCCCGACAGGAGGCCGGCGTCGACGAGCCCTTCGAGGTCGCCCTGTACCAGCGCTTCTACCGCGGCCCCGATGCCGCGGCAGCAGTCGCCCGCGACACGCGGGAGGGCGGCTCGCCCGCCGGGATCGTGGACGATGTCGAGGCCGTGGCGGAACGTGCCCAGGGGTTCGCCGCCGTGGGTGTGGGCACGGTGATCCTCATGCCGTCGGCGACGGAGACCGACCCAGCCGACTACCTGCGGATGGTCGCGACCGAGGTCGCGCACCGTCTCAGGGCGTAAAGCGCCTCGACTCCGACGTCCAAGTGCCCACGGCTCACGTCGTCGGCGCGAACTGCGTCAGCCACACCGCAGCGATGATCATCAGGATGCCCCCGATGCGGTAGGCGGTGCGCAGTGAAGGGCGCATGTACCAGCGCACATCGCCGTCGCGAGGCTGCTTGGCGAACATGCCCAGCGCTGCCAGGGCCAGGCCGGGGAGCAGCAGGAGGACGAAGGACGTGCGCGCGATGTCCGCATCGTCCTCCAGCAGCAAACTGGCCAGGGTGCCCAGCCCGATCGCGGCAAGGACGATGACCACGAATCGCGGCACCCCCACAGGGACGGCATGGAAGAGGGCCGGGGAGTTGGGCATGCGGGGGGCGAGGAGGACGCACAGCTCAGCAGCGGCGAACACCGCCAGGCCCACCCACAGTTGCCACACCGTGCCGATGAAGGCGGCCGCCACGAACCCGAACAGCGCCGTGCGCACCGCGATCAGGACGAGACGGCGCACGACGCCGTGCTCGGGGATGTCCGGCGGCGCCACCTCGGCGATCCGCTCCGGATAGAAGCGTGAGGCGACCTCCTCCAGCGACACCCGGAGCACGAGTCCCGCGAGGGCGACGAGTGCAAGCGTGCTCGCCTCCTGGGCGATCGGCAGGTCGTAGCCGGACAGCGCCGGAAGCGCCTTGATGGTCCCCTGCACGGCGAACGCACCGACCAGCGGGATGACGACGAAATCCGCTATCCGCTCCCACGCGCTGTACTCGTGGCCGGGACGCCGCATGGGCCGCGAGGCACCGGCGATGAGCGCTGGGCCGAATCCCAGGATCGCGAGCCCGAGGAGGGTCCGCACGCTCGATGCCCCCGTGATGCCTCCACTCAGCGCGATGCCGACGGTGAACGCGGCCACCGCGAGGAAGCCCGCCAGGGCATCGAGCGTGCCGAGGAAGATCACCAAGCCGAGCAGTAGGGCCGCGGGGGCGAGCGCGAGCCCGTTCACGTCCAGCACGGCCAGCACACCGAGGACCAGCCCGGCCAGCGCCGGTAGCACCGCGGCGGACCCGAGCATGGCGCGCAGGTAGGTGGAGTCCGCGACCATCCGTGCGCCCAAGGGCGAGACCCGCACCATGGCGCCGAAGAGGGCCGCCGCCGCCCGGTCGACGTGCCCGGTGAGAGGCACGCCCCACGTCCTGCGTCGGCGACGCGCGCCCGCCGCACCCGCCGCAGCAGCCAGTCCGCCGAGGTTCGCGTCGATCGCGAGGAACGACCCGGAGTCGCCGGGGCCGAGCATCGCCGACGCCTCCTCGCGTCGACCGGGCGTGCCCTGAGCTCGGGAGTCCGCTCCGCC
>JAFMFD010000101.1 GCA_017856385.1 Actinomycetota bacterium | reverse complement strand
CCGAGGATGGCGATGATGTCCTGCAGGTCCTTGTAGCGCTGCAGGATGCGGATGACCTCCTGCGCCACCCGGTAGTGCTCCTCGCCCACGATCGCGGGATCGAGGATGGTCGAGCTCGAGGCGAGCGGATCCACGGCCGGGAAGATGCCCTTGGAGAACACCTTGCGGGAGAGCTCGGTCGTGGCATCGAGATGGGCGAAGGTGGTGGCCGGGGCCGGGTCGGTGTAGTCGTCCGCGGGGACGTACACCGCCTGCATCGACGTGATCGAGCGCCCGCCGACCGACGTGATGCGCTCCTGCAGCTCGCCCATCTCGTCGGCGAGGGTCGGCTGGTAGCCGACGGCGGAGGGCATGCGGCCGAGGAGCGTGGAGACCTCGGAGCCGGCCTGGGTGAAGCGGAAGATGTTGTCGATGAACAGCAGCACGTCCTGCTTCTGGACGTCGCGGAAGTACTCGGCCATCGTCAGCGCGGACAGCGCCACGCGCATGCGGGTGCCCGGCGGCTCGTCCATCTGGCCGAACACGAGGGCGGTGTCCTTGAGCACGTTGGCGTCGGCCAGCTCGACCCAAAGGTCGTTGCCCTCACGGGTCCGCTCGCCGACCCCCGCGAAGACGGAGGTGCCGCCGAAGTTCCGGGCGATGCGGTTGATCATCTCCTGGATGAGGACGGTCTTGCCCACGCCCGCGCCGCCGAAGAGGGCGATCTTGCCACCGCGGACGTAGGGGGTGAGCAGGTCGACGACCTTCAGGCCCGTCTCGAGCATCTCGGTGCGGGGCTCGAGCTCATCGAACGCCGGCGGGTTGCGGTGGATCGGCCAGCGCTCGAACGAGGAGCCGAAGCCGGGCTCGTCGAGGCAGTTGCCGAGGGAGTTCCAGACATGGCCCTTGACGCCGTCGCCGACGGGGACCGTGATCGGGCCGCCGGTGTCGACAACCTCCGCGCCGCGGACGAGGCCGTCGGTCGGCTGCATGGAGATCGTGCGCACGAGGCTGTCACCGAGATGCTGTGCGACCTCGAGGGTCAGCATCTTGGCCATTGCACCGTACGAGATGTCGACGTGCAGGGCGTTGAACAGCTCGGGCACTGAGCCGCGCGGGAACTCCACGTCGACGACAGGCCCGGTGATTCGGACGACGCGCCCGGCCGAGTCTGCGGATGTGCTGGACGTGGTGACGCTGTCGTGAATGGCGGTCATGGTCCTCTTCGCTTCCTTGTTGTTCTACCGGGCGGCTTCGGCGAGGGCGTTGGCTCCGCCGACGATTTCGCTGATTTCCTGGGTGATCTGGGCTTGACGCTCGCGGTTGGCCATCAGGGTGAGCACCTTGATGAGGTCGTCCGCGTTGTCGGTCGCTGCCTTCATGGCGCGCCGACGCGAGGCCGACTCGGACGCCGCTGACTCCAGCAGGGCCGAGAAGATGCGTGTGGCGATGTACCGGGGCAGGAGCGACTCGAACAGGGTGTCGGCATCGGGCTCGAAGCTGAACAGCGTCCGTGGCCCGAGGTCCTCCTCGGAGTAGGTCACCTCCATCGGCGCCATGCGACGCGCCTGGGCGGTCTGCGACAGCATCGACCGGAACTCCGTGAACACGATGTGCAGCTCGTCCACACCGAGCACGCCGTCGAGACCCGGGTCGTCACCGTCGTCGTCCGCGCCCATCATGAACGCGGTGACGAGGGTGTCCGACACGGCCTGCGCGTCCTGGTAGGTCGGCTTCTCCGAGATACCGGTCCAGGAGGCCGTCACGGTCCAGTTGCGGAAGGTGAAGTAGCTCAGCGCCTTGCGCCCGATCACGTACAGGACCGGGGTCTTGCCCTCTTCACGCAGGAGAGCGATGAGCTCCTCCGAGCGGCGGAGGACGTTCGCGTTGTAGCCACCGCACAGCCCACGGTCGGACGAGACGACGAGCACGCCCGCACGCTTGGGGTTCTCCCGCGGCACCAGCAGCGGATGGTCCAGCGCCGCACCGGAAGCGAGCTCGGAGAGCATGTTCGTGATCTCGTCCGCGTACGGTCGGGCGGCCTCCACCCGGGCCTGTGCCTTCGCGATGCGCGAGGTCGCGATGAGCTCCTGGGCCTTGGTGATCTTCTTGATCGACTCCGCGGAGCGAATTCGCCCGCGCAGCTCGCGCAGTGTCGCAGCCATTGCTACCTCTTCGGCGCCGGCTTGCGGACAGCGACGGATTCCTTGCCCTCGTCCGCCTCGTCCATGGCCTCGACATGGGACTCGGGCACGACCGAGCTGCCGTCGGAGGTCGCGAAGCCCTTCTTGAAGTCAGCGAGCACGTCGGCGAGCCGCTTCTCGGTCTCCTCGCTGAGCTTCTGGGTGTCGCGGATCTCCGTCAGGATGTCCGCGCGCGACGCCTCGAGGTGCTCGATGAACTCCGACTCGAAGCGCGACACGTCGGCGACGGGAACAGAGTCGAGGTGGCCGCGGGTACCGAGCCAGATGGCAACCACCTGGTTCTCGACGGGCATGGGGCTGTACTGGGGCTGCTTGAGCAGCTCGACGAGGCGAGCACCGCGCTCGAGCTGTGCCTTGGAGACCTCGTCGAGGTCGGAGGCGAAGGCGGCGAAGGCCTCCAGCTCGCGGTACTGGGAGAGATCCAGGCGCAGGGAGCCGGCCACCTCCTTCATGGCCTTGATCTGCGCGGCTCCACCGACTCGGGAGACGGAGACGCCGACGTTGATGGCCGGACGCACGCCCTGGTTGAACAGGTCGGTCTCCAGGAAGCACTGCCCGTCAGTGATCGAGATGACGTTCGTCGGGATGTAGGCCGAGATGTCATTGGCCTTCGTCTCGATGATCGGCAGGCCCGTCATGGAGCCGGCCCCGAGCTCGTCGGAGAGCTTGGCGCAGCGCTCGAGCAGGCGGGAGTGCAGGTAGAAGACGTCGCCCGGGTACGCCTCACGGCCCGGCGGGCGGCGCAGCAGGAGCGAGATAGCCCGGTAGGCCTCCGCGTGCTTGGTGAGGTCGTCGAAGACGATCAGGACGTGCTTGCCCTCGTACATCCAGTGCTGACCGATGGCCGAGCCGGTGTAGGGGGCGAGGTACTTGAAGCCCGCGGGGTCCGAGGCTGGTGCCGCGACGATGGTGGTGTACTCCATCGCCCCGCCCTCCTCGAGGGCGCGCCGCACGCTGGCGATGGTCGTGCCCTTCTGGCCGACGGCGACGTAGACGCAGCGGACCTGCTTGGTGGGATCGCCGGTCTCCCAGTTCTGGCGCTGGTTCAAGATGGTGTCGACGCAGACGGCCGTCTTGCCGGTCTTGCGGTCGCCGATGATCAGCTGGCGCTGACCCCGGCCGATCGGCGTCATGGCGTCGATGGCCTTGATGCCGGTCTGCAGGGGCTCATGCACGCTCTGGCGCTGGACGACGGACGGCGCCTGCAGCTCGAGCGGGCGACGCGTCGCCGCGACGATCTCGCCGCGGCCGTCGATCGGCTCACCGAGGGGGTTCACGACGCGACCGAGGAACGCGTCGCCGACGGGCACCGAGAGCACCTCGCCCGTGCGCTTGACCGGCTGTCCCTCCTCGGTCTTCTCGAAGTCGCCGAGGATGACGGCGCCGATGCTGCGCTCGTCGAGGTTCAGTGCCATGCCCATGACGCCGCCCGGGAACTCGAGCAGCTCCTGGGCCATCACCGAGGGCAGTCCCTCGACGTGGGCGATGCCGTCACCTGCGTCGATGACGGTGCCGATCTCCTCACGACCGGTGTCCATCTCGAGGCTCGAGACGTAGTTCTCGATCGCTCCCAGGATGTCCTGGCTGGAGATTGTCAGGTCTGCCATGGCTCTTCGTCCTCTGTTGTGTGGTGGGTGACTGGTCGGGCACCGCTAGTCGGGCAGCCTCGTGGCAGCCAGGGCCAGTCGGGATGACAGCGTTCCATCGATGATCTCGTCGCCGACTGCGACCGCGAGTCCACCCAGCAGTGCCGGGTCGACGCTCAGCTGCACGGAGACAGGGTGGCGGTAGATGCGGGCCAGCACGGTGCCGAGGCGCTCGCGCTGGGCGTCGGTGAGCTCGGCGGCCGCACTCACCTCGGCGATGACCTCGCCGCGACGGGCCACCGCGAGTCGGGCGAGCCCCTTCACTGCCTCGTCAGCACGCTCGTGCCTCAGCAGCTCGACCGTCTGCGAGAGCAGCGCCGTGGTGGTCGGCAGGACCCCGCTCACTCCGCCGAGGACGGAGCGGAGCAGGCCCACTCGGCCGGCCGCGGGCTCGTGCGAGGCGCTGAGCAGGGCATTCAGGGCGGGCTGCTCGTCGAGGATCCGGCCGAATCGGAAGATCTGGTCGGCGACCTCGTCGGACTGCTGCTCGCGCTCGGCTCGCGTGAGCAGACTCAGGTGCGCCACCAGTTCGATCGAGGCGACGAGGTCGTCGGTCGCCGACCAGCGGACGGTCGCCGCCGTGGTCAGGACGTCGAGTGTGTCGGCCCCCACCCGGTCGCCCAGCAGCTGGCGCAGCAGCGCCGCCTTGGCGTCGGGCACTCCGCCGGCCTCGGCCAGGTGCCGGGCCAGGATCGGCTCACGCATCAGCAGCGCGGCGACCGAGGTCAGCTCCTCGCCCATGCGGGTGAGGTCGTCCAGCCCGGCGCCCGCCGACGCGGCGTCGAAACGGGAGATGACGGCGAGCTGGGCATCGCGGCTGGCCGGCCGCAGCTCGGTGGTGCTGACCTCCGGCGGCTTGGCCACCGGGGCCATCGCCTCGAGTTCGTCGAGGAACCGGTCGACGGTGCGTGAGCGCTCCGCAGGATCGGCGACCCGCTCGCGGACGATCTCGGCGGCACGTCGCACCGCCTCGGTGCCGACCCCCGCACGCATCTCCCGGACCATCTGGGAGCGCAGCAGATCAACCTGCTGGAGGCCGTAGACGCGGATCCGCTCGGACTCCACTTGGCCCTGCGTCCGCAGCTGCTCGGCGATGCGCGTGGAGTCCGTCGACGCCTCGTCGACAATGTGTCGCGCCTCGACGCGACCCTCCTCGACCCGGCGCGAGTGGTACTCATCGGCGTCGGCCAGGCGGCGGGCCGCATGGGCGCTGTCGTCCAGCTGGGTGCGGACCTGCTCCTGCTGCTCGCGCATGAGCTTGCGGACCGGGGGCACCGCAAACTTGACGATGATGAGGACGATGACGGCGAAGCCGATCAGCTGCCCGATGAAGGTTGCCATCCGCCTACTGCCCCCGTGGGTCGGTTGCGCGGGACACGGACGAGTCCGTGCCCAGGATTCGATTGGCCAGCGCCTCGGACAGCTCCTCGACCGAAGGTGCGAGGCGCGGCGAGAGGGACTCGCCCTCCCGGCTGAGCACGTCGCCGGCGTCCTTCAGTGTGCCGGCGACCTCCTCATTGGCCTCGGAGCGCATCTGGTCGACGACCTGCCGCCCCTCGGAGCGGGCCTGGTCGCGGATGCTCCCCGCCTCCGAGCGAGCCGAGGCCAGCTCCTGCGCGTACTCGCTGTCCGCAGCGGCATCCTGCTCCGTCGCGAGGCGGTTGTCCTGGGCCGTCTTGGCGATCATCCGCTCGCGCTCCTCCAGGACCCTCTGGACCGGGACGACGACGAACTTGGCGATGACGCCGAAGACGATCAGGAAGATCGCCAGCACGAAGAAGAACGTGCCGTTGGGGATGAGGAAGTTGCTGGTGCCGCCCTCAGCCTCAGACGCCACGACGATGACGCTCGACAGTGCCGTGCCCATCGTGGATCAGGAAGCTCCAGGCGTGGCGAACACGAACAGTGCCATGAACGCCAGGTTGATGAAGTACGCCGCCTCCACCAGGCCGACCGTGATGAAGAACGGGGTGAAGAGTCGGCCCTGTGCCTCCGGCTGGCGGGCGATGCCGGAGATCAGTGCGTTGCCGGCGATGCCGTCACCGATTCCAGCACCGATGGCGCCGCCTCCGAGGATCAGGCCACCGCCGATCAGCGCACCGGCGACGATCGTTGGGTCTGCCATGGTGTTTCCTCCTTGATTCCTTGTCGGGTTGACGTGGTTCGTGGTGGTCGGGCGAGCCGTCGCTACCGGCGCCTAGTGGTGCTCATCGGCGGACTCCGTGGCCTGGCTGAAGTACAGGATGGTCAGCAGCGCGAAGATGAACGCCTGGATGAGGCCGACGAACAGGTCGAAGGTCTTCCAGATCGCGTTCGGCGCCCACATGATGTAGGTCGGCAGCAGTGCGATCAGGCCGACCATGATGACGCCGGCGAAGATGTTGCCGAAGAGCCGCAGCGACAGCGAGATGGGCTTCGCGATCTCCTCGACGATGTTGATCGGCGCGAGGAAGGCGACGTGACCCTTGGCGACCTTGATGGGGTAGCCGATGATGCCGCGCTTCTTGAAGCCCGCCGCGTGGTAGCAGATGAAGACGAACAG